>DATGHB010000256.1:0-28845 GCA_035308265.1 Roseiarcus sp. | reverse complement strand
CGCCAGGCCGCCCTCGATTTCCGGCCTCCCCCGGGGCGCCTTCGCCCCGGCGGTTTTGGCGCCGAACGATCCATTTCAAGGGGTTAGGCGCCAAAACCTGTCCCTAGTCCCTAGGCAACTTCCAGGCTCCCAATTATGGTGACAGTCTACTCAACGCCTAAATTAGCCTGCGCGCCTATCTATTGAGTAAACTGTCACCGTGTCACCGTAATCTACAGGGACGCGCGGCCTACCGCACCGAAGCGCGCCGCGGGACGTCGCCCGTCTCCACCGGATCGATGGCGCCGCCGCGGCTCGTCGTGCCATCGATCGCGCCCAGGATGCGCCGAAGGATGCCCGGCGCGATCGCCGACAGCGGATTGACGGTCAGCGTCGGACCGCTCATCGGCCCATGCACCCGATAGCTGACGCCGAACACGCCGTCGTTCTGCCCGCCGCTGAGCAGGAGGCCGACGAGCGGGATTTTCGTCAGCATCGTGTTGACAGTATAGGCCGGCACGAACGAGCCGCTGACGTCGATCTGGTTGCGATCGAAATCGATCGCGCCCTGGGCGGTGAGCCCCATGCCTGAATTGTAGATGACGCCGTCCTGGATCGCGACCTTCCCCTGCGCGCGTTCGAAGGAGGCTGTCATCTTGTCAAAGCGCACGAGCGTGGGATCGATGGCCGCGGCGCCGTCCTCCGGGGCGCGCGGCCGCCCGGCGGTGACCAGCTGGCGGAACGCCGGTTCGTCGCGCAGCACGAAATCGGTGAGCGTGGCCTGCCCTTCGCTGGATGCGCCGCGAGAGCGCAGGATGAGATTGAGGTTGCCGCCTTCGACCCGCGAATAGAGATTGGCGAAGCGGAGCAGCGCGCCGGCGTCGGAGGCTTTGAGCCGCGTTTCGCCGCCGCTTCCGGTCGCCGTCACCACGCCGTCGCCGATCCGCCCCTTTATGCTCCCGAGCCGGGTCTCGCCCCCGCGGCGGGAGGCGGTGAGCTCCATTCCGGCGATCGTCTGTTTGTTTGAGCCCTGAACGGTCGCGATCCTGGCGTCGAGGTCGAAGTCCTTCGCCGCGCTTTGTCCGGCCTGCGGCCCGTCCCACAACGCCTTGACGAAGGCGCGCGCGTCGATCGACGCCCCGTGCGCCGAAATCTTCATCGCACTAGGGCCATTGACGATGTCAGCCTTGAAATCGTCCGCCGGCGCGATGCGCGCGGACGTGATCGTCGCGCTCTGAATGGCGCCGTCGGCGCCGATCTGGGCCGACCCGCGCATCATCGGCACGCCCATGTCAATGACGATATTGCTGAGGGAAGCCCCTCCGGCCGCGGGCCTGACGATGAAGGTCGCCTTGCCGGGTTTCCCCGCCGGCTTCGACAAGCCAGGCACGAAATTGTCGACGCCCGCCTGAGTGAGGTCGATTTCGACCTCGGCGCTCGTGCGGGTCAGGGGCGCCTTGAGCTTGACCGGCAACGGCCCGGTAAGCCACGGGAAGTTGAGGCCGCGCTTGGCGCGCGCGGCGGCGTCGAGGGCGAAGGTCACCGTCGCCGACCCGGGCTCGCCCGGAGCGCGGGTCACCTCCACATGGGTCGGGGCGCCGAGCAGATCGCCGTCGCCCACGACCCTGAGCGTGCTGCGGTCGGCCTCGAACACGGCGGTCGCCTGCTCGAGCCTTTCGTCGGCGATGAACTTGTCGAGCTCGAGATTGGCGAGCGATCCGGTCGCGTGGAACTGGGTATCCTCGGGACGCGCGGTCTTGCCCAGCTTCAGGTCGAGAGCGAGGTCGCCCTCAGCCTCGCCTTTGACGGTCGCCGGATCGATCGTGAGGCCCGCCTGGCGGCGCAACGGTTCGCGCATGATGAGGTCGGCGAGCGCGTCGGCCGTCCCGGTCATGTGCGCGCGCGCGGACGCATCGACAATGGGTCTCGGCGTCGTGTCCGGGACGGTGAACACCAGATCGTTCGCCTGCACCCGCCGCGAGGGCGTGAGGATCATGGTGGCGTGCTTGCCGGAGACGGTGAAGTCGTGGCCGGTGAACGAGCCCGACCCTTCGTCGGTCATCATCGGCGGCAAGCCGGGCAACAGATCGACCGCGACGTCGCGGGTGGTGAACCGCCCATGCAGGCTGTCGCGCGGCAAGCCGCGCTTGTGCTCCATCGCGTCGAGATCGGCTGCGGTCCAGTCAGCCCGCATCGAACCCTCGATCCGCCCGCCGTGCAGGTTCTCGGCGCACCATTCGCGCACGTCGGGATTGACGAATTGCGGCCAGAGCCGGATCAGGTCGGCGGTGGCGCTGGGGCCGACGTCGATGGCGAGCTTGAGCGAAGAGCCGCCCGCGTCAGGCGCGGTCTCCGCCTTGACCGCCACGTCGACGGTCGGCCCGCGCGCCGTGAGGCCGTCGAGAATGAACTGGGACGTTGGTTCGAGGAAGCGGGCGTCGAGGGCAATGGACTCGAGCGCGACTGGCTTCGCGCCCGGCCGTTCAGGGCCGAATTGGGCGCCGCTCGACGCGAGATGGGCGGTCCACACCCTGGCTGCGTCGGCAGGCGGCTTGATCCAGCCTTGCGCCTCGATATGCGTCGATCCGGCGAGGACCTGAAGCCTGTCGACGCGAAACCGCCGCGCCTGTTCGTCCCAGGCGATCGCCCCGTTCGCCTCGTCGATGAAAAACGGCACGGCGTCAGGATTGTTGATCCGCACCCGCCCGGCGCCGATGGTGAACCGCCCGGCGAGGGCGCGCAGGCCTGAATCGGGCGCAAGCTCGGCGTCGAGCTTGATTGCGATCGGCCCCTCGGCGGTCAGCGGAGGAGGCTTCCCGTCGAACGCCTGGAGGTCGGCGAGGCTGAGGTCGTGGCCGGTAATCGAGAGCGCCGGCGCATCGCCGTCCGAGGCCTCAGCGGTGATCGTCCACGGTCCCGCCGGGCCGGTCGCCGAGATCACGGCGTGCGCGCTTGAGCCCGAATGATCGAATGTGACGGTGAAATCCTTGTAGACGACGGAGCGGCGCGTCGCGTCGTTCTGGATCTCGAAATGGCCGTTGGCGAGGCTCAGCCGGTCGAGGGCCTGAGTGGCGCCGGCCATCGCCTCGGCGGCGGCGCCGACGATCGCGGCGAGAGCGCCGACCCCATCGCCGGCCGCGGTCCCCGCGGGCAAGGGAATTGGAGTCGCGCCCGAATCGCTGGCGACCGCGAGCGAGAGCTTGCCGTCATCGGCGACATGCAGGCGAAGGTCCAGTCCGTCGAGTTCGAGCCGGCGCACCCGGACGTCGGCTACCGCCGCCGCGAACGGATCAAGGCCGACCTTGCCGCTCGGCGCGAAAAGGACGGTCCGGCCGTCGGCGTCGCGCACCGTGAAACCCTTGAAGCCCAGACCGACGCCCCATGAATCGTGCATCACGTAAGTGGGGCCGAGAGCGATGGCGTAACGGTCGCCGACCCGCTCCTGAAGCGAGGCCTGGATCTGGTCATGCATGCCGACCAGCCGGATGGGGCCTCGGGCCAGCATCGAGGCCAGCACGAGGCCGCCGAGGATGAACAGGGCCGCGATGAACTCCACCGTCCGGAGGCAAACGTGCGTGACCCGGCGGGCGCTGATGACGCGCCAGCGCGAGGGCAGGCGAGGACCCTCGCAGTCCGCCGCCAGGCTGCGCATGGCGGCCCGGGCGCGGGCCCGCGCCGTCAGGCTAAACCGGTCGAGCAATAACGATCATCCCTCCGTGGTGCGAGCGAGGCATCCTTAAGCGCGATATTGGTTGATTCGAAGGCGCCGCGCATGCCCCTCCCTGGGCCGCTCGCGGCCGCCTGCCCCCAGCCGGTTGCAACGCCGAGCGCCGCGGGTCAATGTCGGGCGCATGACGAAGCCGCGCCCGGCGGCGACGGCCCTGACCTCATAATGAGACGAAACGAGGGCGACATGGCGAAGGAACTGGCCGCGGGCGATCCCGCGCCCGATTTTGACCTCCCGACCGACGGCGGAGGGCAAACGCGCCTCAGGGACCTCAAGGGCAAGCCGGTCGTGATCTACTTCTATCCCAAGGATGACACCTCCGGCTGCACCGCCGAAGCCATCGCCTTCAACGGCTTGCGCGCCAAATTCGCCGCCGCCGGCGCGACCGTGATCGGCGTTTCGCCGGACAGCGCGGCCGCCCATGACAAGTTCAAGCAAAAGCACGATCTCAAGATCGCGCTCGCCGCCGATCCCGGCCGGTCGGCGATCGAGGCCTACGGGGTGTGGAAGGAAAAGAGCATGTACGGGCGCAAGTATTTCGGCGTCGAGCGCTCGACCTTCCTCGTCCGTCCCGACGGCCGGATCGCCAGGATCTGGCGCAAGGTCAAGGTGCCTGGCCACGCCGAGGAAGTGCTCGCGGCAGCCAAGGCGCTCTGAGGCCGCGGGGCGCGACCGGCGCCGCCATTCCCCTCCGCGGGAAAGCGATTTTGCGATGCATTAACCTTAATGCGCTTTGCTGGCGATCGAGGACGCCCTCTTCGCCGGGCAGGAGCGCTGGTTCATGTCGTTGCGAGAGGGCTATCCGGGGCCGCACTATTGCCTGTCGTTCTCGTGCGGCGACGCCGTCCGCACGTTCAGGCTGAGGCCAGCGGGCGTCTGGGCGATCGCGGCGATCGCGCTCATCGCATTCGCCTGGGCCGCCTCGGTCACCCTTTACCTCGCCTTTCACGACGACGTGGTGGGCGCGATCCTCGCGCATCAGGCGGCGATGAAGGCGGCCTACGAGGATCGTCTGGCGGACGCGCGCGCCAGGCTCGACGAGGCGACAGGCCGGCGGCTGCTCGAGCGGGTTTCCTTCAAAAGGCAGGTGAACGAAGTCCTCTCCCGGCAGGCGCGGCTCGAGCAACGCGACGCGATCGTCGCCGCGCTCGCCGCCGAGACGGACGCGCCGAAGCCATCCGCGGCCGCGCGCCGCGAAGGCGCGTCCCCCACGCCAGCCGATGCGCTGAGGGCGATCGAGGCTCTCGCGCCCCCGACAGCGGCCGCCCCGGCAAGCGTCGGCGAGGCGCGCGCCTATGCCCCGTTGCCCGATCCTGTCTCCCCTCGAGCGGTCAAGCCCCATCCGATCGAAGACTCGGGGGACGGTTTGAGCGCCCTTCCCATGGATGCGCCATTCACGACGGCGAGCGTGTCGGCGCTTCAGGACAATCTCGCCCCCATCGCCCGCCTCGCGCTGGTCGATCGCTCGCTCGACCGCGTGGAAAGCAGCCAGACGCAGGCTCTCGGCGCGATCGACCGCGCGGCCGAGCGTTCCGCCGCCCACGACGCAGCGATCGTCGCCGAGACAGGGCTCGATCCAACAAAGCTCTCTCCGCCACACGGCGCGGGCGGCGTCGGCGGGCCCATCGTCCCGGCCGGGATCGATCCCGGCTCGCCCGCGCCCGATCCGGCGCTCGCCGACGCCGCGCACGACGTGGCGACGGCCGAACGCCTCAAGGCGCTGCTAGCGTTTATGCCGGTGCGCATGCCGCTCGCCGGCGATCCCGAGCTCACCTCGCCATTCGGCTATCGCGCCGATCCGTTCCTCGGGCGCCTGATGCTCCATCCCGGCGTCGATCTCGCCGAGCCTTATGGGAGCGAAATCCACGCCGCCGCCGCCGGCCGGGTCGTGCGTGCGGGGCCCGAGGGCGGCTATGGGATCATGGTCGAGATCGATCACGGCAACGGGCTTTCCACCCGCTACGCGCACATGTCGGAAGCGTTGGTCGAGGAGGGCCAGGAGGTCGACAAGGGCGCCGTTCTGGGCCGCCTCGGTTCGACCGGCCGCTCGACCGGGCCGCATTTGCACTATGAAGTCCGCGTCGACGGCGAGCCGGTCGATCCCGAGCGCTTCCTGCGCGCCGGGGCCGAACTCGCCGCGGCGGAATAGCGCTCGGGTTCTCTTTCTTAAGGCCGCCGCTAAACTGGCGGCGCAATGGACCTCCTTGTCTTCCGCGCGCTGAGCCTGCTTGGCCTCGCCATTCTGGTCGCGCTCGCCGCGCGCCGGCTGCGTCTCCCCTACACGGTCGGGCTCGTGCTCGCTGGCGCGGCCCTCGCTTTGACCCGCAGCCATGCGGGCCTCGCGCTCACCCACGACCTCATCTTCGACATCGTGCTGCCGCCGCTCCTGTTCGAGGCGGCGCTGAACCTCAGCTGGAGCGATCTGAGGAAGGATCTCATTCCGGTCGTCGCGCTGTCGACGATCGGGGTCGTCTTATGCGCGGCTCTGGTCGCCTGCGGACTTGTCGCCCTGCTCGGCTGGCCGATCGAATCTGCCCTCGTCTTCGGGGCGCTGATCGGCGCGACCGACCCGATCGCGGTCATCGCGCTCCTGAAGGAGTCGGGCGTGACCGGCCGGTTCAGCCTGCTCATCGAAGCCGAGAGCCTGTTCAACGACGGCGCCGCGGCGGTCCTGTTCACTCTCATCCTCGTCTGGGCGGCGCATGACCCGGCGACCCCGCAGGGCCCGCTCGCCGCCGCCACGACGTTCGCGGTCGTCGCCGGCGGCGGGCTTGCCGCCGGCTTCGGCGTCGGGCTGATCGCGGTCATGATCGCCGGAACCTCCGACGACCACCTGGTCGAGACGGCGCTGACCGTCCTCGCCGCCTTCGGCTCGTTCCTGATCGCCGAACATTTCGGCGCTTCGGGCGTGCTGGCCAGCGTCGCCGCCGGCATGACGATGGGCAATCTCGGCGTGCTCACGCCCCGGGAGCGGTTCGGACTGTCGATCACTTCGCATGGCCGCGCGTTCGCGCTCGAATTCTGGGAGTTCGCCGCCTTTCTCGCCAATTCGCTGGTGTTCCTCCTGATCGGCTCGGCGCTGGCGGCCGTCGACTTCGCCCGCGAGGGGTTTCTGGCGCTCGCGCTCATCATCGCGCTCGCGCTGCTCGGCCGCGCCGCCGCCGTCTATCCGGTGGCGCTCGCCTTCGCGCCCACCCGCTGGGCGATTCCCCTCAATCAGCAGCACCTCATGTGGTGGGGCGGCTTGCGCGGCGCGCTGGCCCTCGCGCTCGCGCTCGCGCTGCCGGCCGATCTCCCCTCGCGCGACGACATCCTGATCTCCGCCTTCGCGGTCGTCGCCTTCTCGACGATCGCGCAGGGGCTGACCGCGCCGCTGGCGCTAAAGGCGGCCGGCGTGACGCCAGCGAGGGCAGGGTCAAAGACCCGCCGAGCGTAGCGCCGGAACCGGCCGTGCGTCCGGGCTTTTCAAGGTGATGCGGGCGATATCCGTAATTCGGTCGAGTTCGGGATTACCGCATCGATCCGAGAGCGATAGTCAACAACCTGCCGCGTTGAGGTCATACTGCCGCCACTCTGGGAACCCCTGTTGAAAAGCCCCCCTCGAACCAGGGAAGACCATGAGGACTTGGAAACCCCCTGCGACATTGTGTGGCGGCCTGACGATGGCTCTGCTCTTTGCCTGCCCTGCCCTCGCTTACAAGGGCGAACATCTCGCGCCTCAGGCCAAGATCGGAATCAGCCACGCACGCGCCATCGCGTTGAAGGCGCATCCCGGCGCAATCACGGACGAGGAACTGGAGCGGGAGACCGGCGGGACCGGGCTTCGCTATTCGTTTGACATCAGGAGCGGGGCTTCCATTCAGGAGGTCGGCGTCGACGCGAAGACCGGCCGCGTGCTCGAGAACGCTCCCGAAGGGAAGAATCCCGACTAGCCGCTCCCACACAAGTTCAAATCGAATCGGCTTCGCGACGGGCGGATGGGAATTTTTTCGTCAAAAAGGAGCACCGAATGACAAACACGACTGCCGTGGCGCTCACCAAGGTTCCCGAGGTCACCCTCACCTTCTGGATCATCAAGATCCTCGCCACGACTTTGGGCGAGACCGGCGGCGACGCCGTGACGATGTCGATGCTGCACGCCGACAAGAATGCTCACAACGGCGGATATCTCATCGGCGTGGGCGTGTTCTTGGGGGTGTTCATTGCCGCCGTGATCGCACAGCTCGCAATGAAAAAGTTCCATCCGCTTATCTATTGGATCACGATCGTCGCAACGACGACCTTGGGCACCGCAATGGCCGACTTCGTCGACCGTTCGCTCGGCATCGGCTACCCCGGCGGATCGTCGATTCTCCTGGCGTTGCTGTTGGCGTCGCTCGCCGTATGGCGGCTGTCGGAGGGCTCGATCTCGGTGAACACCGTCGCCACTCCGCGTGTCGAGATTTTCTACTGGGTTGCGATCCTGTTCTCCCAGACGCTGGGCACCGCGCTAGGCGACTGGATGGCGGACACCAACGGGCTCGGCTACCAGGGCGGCGCGCTCGTCTTTTTCGCCGGTCTGGCCGTGGTGGGCGCCGCTTACCATTTCACCACCATCTCGCGCACCCTGCTGTTCTGGGCGGCGTTCATTCTGACCCGCCCGCTCGGCGCCACGCTCGGAGACCTGCTCGACAAGCCGCTGAACCACGGCGGGCTGGATATCAGCCGCTTTACGGCTTCGGCGGTGATCGCGGGGATCATGGTCGCTCTTCTTCTCCTGCTGCCGCAGCGCGCCGGCGTGCATCCCGGCGCCCGCGAACAGGAGGCGTAGTCAGGAAGCGTCGCGCTTCGCCACCTTCGCTCCTCTGGCCGCGCGGGGATGAAGCTAGCCGGCAGGTTGCGCCGCGCGCCGCGAAAAGCGCCCTCAGGTCACATCCCCCGACAGCACGCCCGCCTTCTCGACCTTGGCGGCGCGCAGCCGCGCGACCTCAAGCACATCCGCGCCAAGCAGCGGGCGCAGATAGTCGGCGAACGCGGGTGTCACGTCCGCGCCCTCCGCGCTGATGAGATGGTCCTCCATCACTCGCGTCTTGCCCGCCACCGTCTCGAGCGGAACGAGCGGATAGTCGACCGCATAGTCGCCGACCCGGCGGATCGCGACCGAGCCGTCGCCCGCGCCCAGCATCGCATATTGCACCGCTTTCTCGCCGACCTCGCGCGCCTCGCGCTGATCGACCTTGCTGACGCAACCCACAAACGAGCGCTGCAGATAGCCCAACGTGTCGCCGCGCACTCTGCTGATTCCGAGCTTGGCCTTCACTTGCTCGCATAAGCTGTCCGCGAGCGCCCCGGCGCCGGAGAGCTGGACGTTGCCGTGCGCGTCCTTCTCCGTCTTGCCGAGGAGCCTGGTGATGATCGCCTCGCCCTTGTCGTCGTGGACGCCCTCGGAGACAGCGACGATGCAGCGCCCGTGGCGCTCGAAGGTCGCCTTGACGTCCGCCAGGAACCTGTCGACGGCAAACGTGCGCTCAGGGACATAGATGAGATGGGGCCCGTCGCCGGGGTATTTGCGCGCCAGCGCAGAGGCTGCGGTGAGGAAGCCGGCGTGGCGCCCCATCACCACCGCGACATACACCCCTTTCAGCGCCAGATTGTCGAGATTGGCGCCGGCGAAGGCTTGCGCGACGAACCGCGCCGCAGACGGATAGCCCGGCGTGTGGTCGAAGCCGACCAGATCGTTGTCGATGGTCTTGGGGATATGGATCGCGCGCAGGCCATGGTCCGCGGTCTTCGCCTCCTCGGCGACAATGCGCACGGTGTCGGAGGAATCGTTGCCGCCGATATAGAAGAACGCATCGATCGCATGCGCCTTCAGGACCTTGAAGATCTCCTGGCAATATTTGCGGTCGGGCTTGTCGCGGGTCGAGCCGAGCGCGGCGGCGGGCGTCGCCGCGACCGCCTCGAGGTTGGCGACCGTCTCCTGGCCGAGATCGATGAGATCGTCGTTGACAATGCCGCGCACGCCCTCACGCGCGCCATAGACATGGGTGACGCCGGGAAACCGTCGCGCCTCGAGCGCCACCCCGGCCAGCGACTGGTTGATGACCGCCGTCGGCCCGCCTCCCTGGGCGACAAGGATCTTGTGCGGCATTACGAGCCTCCCTCTGGCGGGCGCGGGCCTCGAGCCCGCGCGGTTCATGCGTGTGAAGGCTTTAGGAGGCGCCCTCGTCACGCGCAAGCTTGCGGTTGCCTGCGCCCGATGGCGTCGCCTGCGCGGCGCCTCGCGGACAGCCTGCGCGGCTGGACTTGACAACATCCAGGCGCAATACTCATGGCGCGCGGCCCGCCAACGCTTGCGAGGGCGAGTTCAAAGCTCCTCGCAGGGGCGACGGGACGCCAATGGAGCGACAGGCGAGCCGCCCGAGCGAATACAGGGGGGTGTGGCGTGTTTGCGATTTGGGAAATTGCGGGGGTGTCAGCGCAATCTCCGAGATTCAGGCCTGGACACATAGCATTCGTCGCGCTTCGGGCCTCGCTGAGCGGGGACTGAACGTTCGCGTCGATTTCGAAAGGGAGGACTCATGCTCAAGGTTGCCGCATTCGCGCTTTTCGCCGCTTTCCTGGGCGCTGGAGGCGCCGCCGCCCAAACGATGACCCTGACCAGCCCGGACATCGCGCCGGGCGGCAAGATCGCCGGCGAGCAGGTTTTTAAGGGCTTCGGCTGCACCGGCGGCAACATCTCGCCCGCGCTCTCCTGGTCGGGAGCGCCGAGCGGCACGAAGAGCTTCGCGCTCTCGGTCTACGATCCCGACGCGCCGACCGGCAGCGGTTTCTGGCACTGGGTCGTTTTCAACATCCCGCCGGACGTGACCAGCTTGCCGAAGAACGCTGGCGATCTGAAAGGTCCCGAGGCGCCCAAGGGCGCGGTGCAGAGCCGCACCGACTTTGGCGTTCCCGGCTATGGCGGCCCCTGCCCTCCCGAGGGCGACCCGCCGCACCACTATCACTTCACGATATTCGCCGTGGATACGCCGAAGCTCGATGGCGATGAAAACACTTCCGCCGCCGTCGTCGGCTTCATGCTGCACTTCCACACGCTCGCCAAGGCGGAGTTCGTAGGCCTCTACGGGCGTTGATCGATTGATCCGCGCTTGCCTCGCGCGCAAGCCTTCGCTTCCGGCGCGCGAGGCTCCCCCTTTTGTCCAAGCTTCGCACGCGAAGTAACTTCGGCGCTGTCGACCTTCCCGCTGATGCGCGTCGTCTCCGCCTCGGACTTGCCACCGCAGAAGCTCGCAAACCCGAAGCAGGCGGCGCAGGAGCTCGGCGACAACTACGCGTCCCAAGCGGAGCAGCAATCTCTTGACAAAAGCCAAATTGTGTACCAAGTTTGTTCTCATTGTCGGATCGAAGCCTGTTTGCCGAGCGCGCGCCGCGGGGGCGCATGCAATCCTGAAGGGTCGAACGCAACCTGAGGCACGATGGGGAATTTTTTATTTGAATCGGCTGTAACCCATTGAAAAGTCCCGATTCGAAAAAATAAGCGCTAGTAAAAGCTAGTTATTTTACTAGCATTTGCTAACGGTTTGCTAGCGCTTACGGGCGTTTAGCTGGCTTTTAGTCGCCCTTGGTTGTATTGGTTGTGCCGGGCTGACCCGCCGACGGCCGTTGGCGGCTGAGCGTTGGGTCGACGGCGGCCGCGCCTAGGCGCGCTCACGTCTACGGCATCACGTAGGTCGCCCTGCCCTCACCGACCAGCGCCGAGGGAATGGCGCCCGGCTCGTCGACCGAGAAGACGATGATCGGGATCAAGTTGTCGCGGGCAAGGGCGAAAGCCGCCGTGTCCATCACCTGCAGTTTCCGGGCGATCGCCTCGTCGTGGCTCAGCCGCTCGAAGCGCGTCGCGCCCGGATCCTTCTTCGGGTCGGCGGTATAGATCCCGTCGACATGGGTCGCCTTCATCACCGCGTCGCACGAGAGCTCGGCTGCGCGGAGCGCCGCGCCGGTGTCGGTGGTGAAGAACGGATTGCCGGTGCCGCCCGCGAGGATGATCACCCGATGCTTGATGAGGTGCGCGAGCGCGGCCTGGCGCGAATAGGGCTGGCAGAGCGACGGCATGGCGACCGCGGAGAGCACGCGCGCCGGCTGGCCGGCCTGTTCGAGCGCCCCCTCCATCGCCAGCGCGTTCATCACCGTCGCCAGCATGCCGATCGAGTCGGCGCGGGCGCGCTCGATGCCCTTGTCCGCGCCCTCGAGCCCGCGAAAGAAATTGCCGCCGCCAACGACAACGGCGACTTGCACCCCCAGCTTGGCCGCCGCCCTCAGGTCTCCAGCAAGGCGCCGCATGGTCGGCGCGTGCAGGCCGTGGGAGTCCGGCCCCATCAGAGCCTCGCCCGAGAGCTTGACGACGACGCGCCTGAACAGCGGCTGCGGCGCTTTCGCCATGACTGCCCCTCCTGTCAACCGCGCCGCACGCCGCCGCGCGATCCTTCGGCATAAAAAAGCGGCCCCGAGGGCCGCTTCTTGGATCGCCAGGCCCTCAGGCCTCTTCCGCCGGCTTCTCGACGCCTTCGCCGAGCGCGTAGCGGACGAATCCCTCGACCGAGACCGGACCGCCGACCGTCCTTTCGGCCTCCCTGATCGCCTGGGCGACGGTCTTGGCCGGATCATGGACGTAAGGCTGATCGAGGAGGCAGACCTCCCTGTAGAAGGTCTTGAGGCCGGATTCGACAATCTTCTCGATGACGTTCGCGGGCTTGCCGGCGTTCTTCTCGATGAGCACCGCGCGCTCGCGCTGAACGGTCGCCGGATCGACCCGGGCGGCGTCGAGCGCGACGGGACTTGCCGCGGCGACATGCATCGCCACCTGCCGCCCGAGCGCGCCGAGCTTTGCCCGATCGCCCGAGGATTTGAGCGCGACGATGACTCCGATCCGGCCGAGCCCGTCGGCGACCGAGCCGTGCACATAATGGCCGATCGCGCCCTCGGCGACTTTGAGGCCCTGCGCGCGGCGCAGCGTCATGTTTTCGCCGATGGTGGCGATGGCGTTGGCGATCGCCTCGCTGACCGTCCCGCCGCCGGGGTAATGCGCGGCGAGCGTTTTCGCCGCATCGACGTGGGGCGCGTGGTCGAGCGCCACCGCCAGCACGCCGCGCACCAGCGCCTGGAAGTCGTCGTTGCGGGCGACGAAGTCGGTCTCGGAATTGACTTCCACGACAACGCCGGTCTGGTCCTCGACGGCGACCCCGACCAAGCCTTCGGCCGCCACCCGTCCGCTCTTCTTGGCCGCTTTCGCCAGGCCCTTCTTGCGCAGCCAGTCGACTGCCGCCTCGATGTCGCCGCCGGTCTCGCTCAGGGCGTTCTTGCAATCCATCATGCCCGCGCCGGTCTTCTCGCGCAGCTCCTTGACCAGGCCAGCGGAAATGGTCGCCATACCGTTCCTCTTTCGCTGTTCGAGACGCCTCGCGCGGGCCCTATTCGGCCGCCATCAGCGCGCGCGCCTGCTCGGTCCACTGGTCGCGCGCGATGCGGCCATTGAACCGCAGGTCCGCGTCGAGCTTAGCGGCCTCCTCCGGCGTCATCGCGGCGAGCTGCCAATAATGGAACACGCCATGTTCGTTGAGCCTCTTGACGATCTGCGGCCCGACGCCGGTGAGCTTGGCCAGATCGTCCGGCGCGCCGCGCGGGGCGGTCAAGAGCTCGAACCTGTCGGTCGAAGCCTCGGGCTCCGCCGCCGCGGCTTCCGACTCGGCCGTTTCCGGCAGCGGTTCGGCGAGCGGCGTCTCGGCCTCGCCGAGATCGACCCCCTGCGCGCCCTGGCTGCGCGAAATCCCGTCGATCGCCGCGCGGGCCACGAGGTCGCAATAGAGCTGAATGGCGCGGCCGGCGTCGTCATTGGCCGGAACCGGATAGCTGATGCCGTCCGGATTGCTGTTGGTGTCGACGATCGCGATCACCGGAATCTTGAGGCGGTTGGCCTCCTTGATCGCCAGCGCCTCCTTGTTGGTGTCGATGACGAACACCAGATTCGGAACGCCCCCCATGTCCTTGATGCCGCCGAGCGCGGTCTCGAGCTTGTCGCGCTCGCGCGACAGCATGAGCCGCTCCTTCTTGGTCAGGCCCTTCGCGCCTTCGCCCAGCATTTCGTCGACCTTGCGCAGGCGCGAGATCGACGCGGAGATGGTCTTCCAGTTGGTCAGCATGCCGCCGAGCCAGCGGGCGTTGACAAAATACTGCGCCGAGCGCTTGGCGGCGGCGGCGATCTCGTCCGAGGCCTGGCGCTTGGTGCCGACGAACAGGACACGGCCCCCCTTGGCGACGGTGTCGGAGACCGCCTTCAGCGCCTGATGCAGGAGCGGCACCGTCTGCGCGAGGTCGATGATGTGGATCGAGTTGCGCGAACCGTAGATGTAGGGGGCCATCTTCGGGTTCCAGCGGTGCGACTGGTGGCCGAAATGCGCGCCCGCCTCGAGCAGCTGGCGCATGGTGAAGTCAGGCAGAGCCATGGAGCGTCGTCCTTGTCCGGTTGAGCCTCGGCGGATCATGAGAAGCGAGGCAACCTCGCCACCGGAGCGGCGCCTTGGATCAGGAGCCGCATAGAACCCGCCTGTGGAATGGCGCGGCATATAGGGGAGGCAAAGCGGAAAGGCAAGCCGGCATCTGGCCTCAGGGCCGCTGGCGCTTGCGCAGCGAACGCTGGCGCCGGTCGTGTTGGGACACGTCAGCGGCAAGGGAAATTCGCGCGGACGAACCTGTCGTCATACTGTCATCTGCGCCGCTCATGGCTAGTGGCGGGAAATCCCAATCTGACGGCCCAAAATTTCCGATTGCTTCGGCCGAAGCAAACGTGTTTGAGAGTGTTCGCGTCCGTTTGGCCGCCCGGTTCGCCCTCGCGTCGTCTCGCCAAGCGGAAGTCGCCGATGCCCCTCAACACCTTCGTCTCGACCGGGCGGCGGATCCTGCCGAATCAATGGGATCTGATCGCCTTCGCCGGGATTCTGGCGGTGCTGACGGCCATTGCAAAAAGCTACCACGGCATTTCCGCGCCCTTGCCGACCCCCAACGAGTCGCCGATCTCTCTCGATTATTCGAACCTTCCCTACTACGCGCTGAGAACAGCGCTGCGCATGTTCGCGGCGCTTGCCGCCTCGCTCCTCTTCACCTTTACCTACGCGACGCTGGCGGCCAAGAGCCGGCGCGCGGAAATGGTGCTGATCCCCATACTCGACATCCTGCAGTCGGTCCCGATCCTGGGCTTTCTCTCCTTCACCGTGACCTTCTTCCTCGGCCTCTTCCCCGGCAATACGCTGGGCGCCGAACTCGCGGCGATCTTCGCCATCTTCACCAGCCAGGCCTGGAACATGGCCTTCGCATTCTATCAGTCGATGCGCACCGTGCCGCGCGATCTGGAGGAGGTTTCGCGCGGGTTCCGCCTCACCGGCTGGCAGAAATTCTGGCAGCTCGAGACGCCGTTCGCCATGCCCGGCCTCATCTGGAACACCATGATGTCGATGTCCGGCGGCTGGTTCTTCGTCGTCGCGTCCGAGGCGATTACGGTCGGCGACAAGACCATCACCCTCCCGGGCGTCGGCTCCTACATCGCCAAAGCGAATGACGAGGGCAATTGGGCGGCGATCGGCGCGGCGGTCCTGACGATGGCGATCGTCATCCTCCTCTACGATCAACTGCTGTTCCGGCCGATCGTCGCCTGGGCCGACAAGTTCCGGGTCGAACTCACGGAAAGCCAGGAGGTCTCGAGCTCCTGGGTGCTCAACCTCATCAAGCGCACGCACTGGCTGCGCCTTGGCTTCGCCCCGATCGCCGCCGCGCTCCGCAGCGCCAGCTTCTGGCCGATCCGCGTCCCGAGCGTCCTCAAGCAGCGCCAACAGAAGGGCGAGGCCCATCCGTCGCGCATCCTTGACGCAGTCTGGATCCTTCTCATCGCCGCGGTCGCCGTTTACGCCGCCTGGCTCGTCATCTCTTTCATTTCCACCGAACTCAAGTGGGACGAGGTCGGGCGCGTGTTTGTGCTTACGTTCTACACGCTCATTCGCGTCCTGCTCCTGATGCTGCTTGCGACTCTCATCTGGGTGCCGGTCAGCGTCTGGATCGGGCTGAGGCCCCGCTGGGCCGAGGCCGTCCAGCCGATTGCACAATTCCTCGCAGCCTTCCCGGTCAACCTTCTGTTCGGCGCGGCGGTGAGCCTGGTGCTGGCCTTCAATCTCAACGCCAACATCTGGCTGAGCTTCCTCATCATCTTCGGCACCCAATGGTACATCGTCTTCAACACCATCGGCGGCGCCGCGGCGTTTCCCAACGACCTCAAGGAGGCGGCGGCGAATTTCCACGTGCGCGGCTGGCAATGGTGGAGGGACGTGATCCTGCCGGGCGTCGCGACCTACTACCTCACCGGCGCGATCACCGCTTCGGGCGGGTCATGGAACGCGTCGATCGTCGCCGAATTCGTCAAATGGAAGGACCACACCGTCACCGCCGACGGCGTCGGTTCCTATATCGCCGAGGCGACCGACAAGGGCGATTTTCCCCGGATCGTGCTCGGCGTCGCCATGATGTCGCTGTTCGTGACCATCCTCAACCGTCTGTTCTGGCGCCGGCTCTACGCCTATGCGGAGCGGCGGCTGCGGCTTTGAACGTCCCTTAGGAGAGGGAACCGTCATGCTGGACACTGCGATCGCGACGCTGCTCAGCGTCGACCATGTCACCCAGGTCTTCCAGACCGGGTCGCGCGAGAACCGCGCGCCGGTCCTGAGCGACGTGACCCTCAGCCTCAAGACGGGGGAGATCGTCGCCCTGCTCGGGCGTTCAGGCTCAGGCAAGTCCACGCTTCTGCGCATCATCGCCGGGCTCACCCGTCCGACGGAGGGGACGGTCACGATCTCGGGCGAGCCAGTGGACGGCCCGGCCAAGGGCGTCGCCATGGTGTTCCAGAGCTTCGCCCTCTTTCCGTGGCTCGACGTGCTCGACAATGTGGAGATGGGCCTGCGCGCCGACGGCGTGCCGCTCGACGAGACCCGCAAGCGCGCGCTGAAGGCGATCGACACCATTGGCCTCGACGGCTTCGAATCGGCCTATCCCAAGGAATTGTCGGGCGGCATGCGCCAGCGCGTCGGCTTCGCCCGGGCGCTCGTCATGCAGCCGAAGATCCTGCTCATGGACGAGCCGTTCTCGGCGCTCGACGTGCTCACCGCCGAGACCCTGCGCACTGACCTCCTTGACCTCTGGCAGGAGGGGCGGATACCGATCAAGGCCATCCTGATGGTGACCCACAACATCGAGGAGGCGGTGCTGATGGCCGACCGCATTCTCGTGCTGTCGTCCAATCCGGGCCGCATCGCCTCCGAGATTCCGGTCACCCTTCCCCATCCCCGCGACCGGCTGGACCCCGAGTTCCGCGACCTGGTCGAGAAGATCTACGCGCTGATGACCCAGCGTCCCGAACCGAAGCCCGCGGCGCGCGAAGCGGCGGCCGCGGCCGGCATGGGCCTTGGCCTCGCGCTGCCGCGCGTCTCGACCAATTCGCTGGCCGGGATGCTCGAGGAGATCGCGGCGCCGCCCTATAACGGCAGAGCCGATCTGCCGCACCTTGCGGACTCTCTCCAACTCGAGATCGACGACCTGTTCCCGCTCGGCGAGACCTTGCAACTGTTGCGTTTCGCCGAGTTCGAGGAGGGCGACCTCAAGCTCACCGCCCTCGGCCGGCGGTTCGTCGACATGGACGTCGACCAGCGCAAGAAAGCATTTGGCGACGAGGTGCTGGGGCACATCCCTCTCGCTTCCCACATCAAGCGCGTTCTCGATGAGCGCCCGAGCCATCGGGCGCCCGCCACCCGGTTCCGCGAGGAGCTCGAGGATTACATGTCGGAGGACTACGCCGAGCGGACCTTGCGGTCGATCATCAATCTCGGCCGCTACGGCGAACTGTTCGCCTATGATGAAAACAGTCAGACATTCAGCTACGAGAATCCGCAATAGCCAAAGCGGTTCCGCCGCTCCCGTGGTTTTGACTTGCCTTGAATAATGCGCTGCAATAACCACATCGCAGTGCAAGAGAGCATGAGAATTATGGGAGACGGTCGATGACGCCATCCGTAGCCACCCGTGCCGTCAGCGACAAACCCGTCGAGCCGGCAAGCCCGGCTTCCGCCACCCTGACTGTCGGTCAGAAATCCGTCGAGCTTCCGATCCGAAGCGGCACGATCGGCCCCTCGGTCATCGATATCGGCAAGCTCTACGCCCAAACGGGCATGTTCACCTACGACCCGGGTTTCACTTCGACCGCGAGCACCGAATCGAAGATCACCTACATCGACGGCGACGAGGGGGTGCTGCTCTACCGGGGTTATCCGATCGATGAGCTCGCCGAACACGGCGATTTCCTGGAGACCTGCTACCTGCTTCTCTATGGCGAATTGCCGACCGCCGCGCAAAAGGCCGAGTTCGAGAATCGCGTCACCCGCCACACCATGGTGCACGATCAGATGAACCGTTTCTTCAACGGTTTCCGCCGGGACGCGCATCCGATGTCGGTGATGGTGGCCTGCGTGGGCGCGCTCGCCGCCTTCTACCACGACTCGACCGACATCAGCGATCCGTGGCAGCGCGAGGTCGCCTCGATCCGCATGATCGCGAAAATGCCGACGCTTGCGGCGATGGCCTTCAAATATGCGATCGGCCAGCCGTTCGTTTATCCAAAGAACGAACTCGACTATTCTTCGAATTTCCTGCGCATGTGCTTCTCGGTGCCGTGCGAGGAATACAAGGTCAATGCGGTTCTGGCGCGGGCGCTCGACCGCATCTTCATCCTCCACGCCGACCACGAACAGAACGCCTCGACCTCGACGGTCAGGCTCGCTGGCTCGTCCGGCGCCAACCCGTTCGCCTGCATCGCCGCCGGCATCGCCTGCCTCTGGGGCCCGGCCCACGGCGGCGCCAACGAGGCGGCGCTGAAAATGCTCGGCGAGATCGGGCGGGTCGAGAACATTCCCAAATACATCGCCAAGGCGAAGGACAAGAACGACCCGTTCCGCCTGATGGGCTTCGGCCATCGCGTCTACAAGAACTACGATCCGCGGGCCAAGATCATGCAGCGGACCACGCACGAAGTGCTCAACGAGCTGGGCGTCAAGGACGACCCTCTGCTCGACGTGGCGGTCGAACTGGAGCGCATCGCGCTGCACGACGATTACTTCGTCGAGAAAAAGCTCTATCCGAACATCGACTTCTATTCCGGCATCACCCTCAAGGCGATGGGGTTCCCGACCGACATGTTCACCGTCCTGTTCGCGGTCGCGCGCACCGTCGGCTGGATCGCCCAGTGGAAGGAGATGATCCAGGATCCGGCGCAGAAGATCGGACGCCCCCGCCAGCTCTACGACGGCGCGAGGACGCGGCCCTATAAGCCGATGAGCAAGCGCTGAGACTTTTAGAGCTGCGCCCTTAAGGCCACTCGAGCGAACGGTCGTTCGCTCTCGCCGGCGCTGGCGACGTTGTGTCTTTGCCTCCTTTCGTCTAGTCGGGCGGGCGAGCCCGGCAGAGGCATTGGGGGGATGGATGAAGCGCGGCTATCGGATCGGTCTCGTCGCTGCCGCCGCGCTCATCGTCCCGTCATCGGCTGAAGCCGCGGACCCGGCCGGGGCGCTGGACAAGGCCGATTCCCTGCTCCTCATCGTCAGCTCGGCCCTGGTCCTGTTCATGACCTTGCCGGGGCTCGCGCTCTTCTATGGCGGCCTGGTGCGGGCGAAGAATTTCCTCTCCGTGCTGATGCAATGCTTCGCGCTCGCCGCGCTCGTCTCGATCCTGTGGTTCCTGGCCGGCTACAGCCTCGTTTTCCGTGGCGCGGGCGCCTTCATCGGCGACCTCTCCGCCCTAGGCCTCGGCGGCCTCGAGCCGCTCAGAGCCGGGCTCACCGTGCCGGAGAACGTCTTCGCGCTCTATGAGATGACCTTCGCCATCATCACGCCCGCGCTGATTGTGGGCGCCATTCCCGAACGGGTGCGGTTCGGGTGGTTCATGCTGTTTTCCGCGCTCTGGCTGATGCTGGTCTACGCGCCGGTCGCCCACTGGATCTGGGGCGGCGGCTGGCTCGCCCGCCGCGGCGTCCTCGATTTCGCCGGCGGGCTCGTAGTCCACACCACGGCGGGGGTGGCGGCGCTTGCGGTCGCGATCATGATCGGCTCGAGAAAAGGCTTTCCGCACGCGATGATCCCGCCGCACGCTCCTCCGATGACGCTGATCGGGGCAGGCATGCTCTGGGTCGGCTGGTTCGGCTTCAACGGCGGCTCCGCCATGACCGCCGATCAGTCGGCCGGCGCGGCGCTTCTCGCGACCCACCTTGCGGCCTCGGCGGCGGCGCTTGCCTGGGCCGCCGCCGAATATCTGAAGATCGGCAAGCCGACGTCGATCGGCATTGCGACCGGCGCGATCGCGGGCCTGGCGACGATCACGCCGGCGGCGGGATATGTTTCGCCGGCCGGGGCGGTCGCGATCGGGATATCGGGCGCGCTCGTCTGCTTTACCGCGGTGCTGGGGGTGAAGCAGCGCTTCAAGGTCGACGACACGCTCGACGTGTTCGCCGTCCACGGGGTCGGCGGCATGCTGGGTTCTCTGTTGCTCGCCTTCTTCGCCACGAGCGCGTTGGGCGGCGCCGGGCTGCGCGGCCGCGACGGCGCCCATCAGCTCCTGCTGCAGGGCGAGGCTGTCGTTGCCGTGGCGCTGTGGTCGGCGGCGATGACCGTGATCGCCGCGCGCGCCGCCGCGCTCGTCATGCCGATGCGCGTCGACGCCGAGCAGGAGCACGATGGCCTCGATCTCAGCCTTCACGGCGAGCGCGCCTACGAATTCGATTGAGACGGTTACCGGCTGCTGCTTTTTCGCCAGCGCCGCTCCGGAACCGGGCTCGCGCCCGCCGCCCGCCCTTGAATTAGCGCTTGGACTTGAGGGCGAGGGTCAGAACCGCTCGAGCCGAACATGCGCGAGCCCCGCCTGGCGAAAGCCGAGCGCGCTCGCGGCGGCCGACGAGACATCGATGATCCGCCCGCGAATGAATGGCCCGCGGTCGACGATCCTGACGATCGCGCTCCTACCGTTGTCGAGATTGAGCACCTTCACCCGGGTTCCAAACGGGAGAGTTTTGTGAGCCGCAATCAGCCCGCTGTAATGTGGATTTTGGTAATAGGAAGCTATACCCGATTCACCAGCCGACACCATCTTCGTAAAACCGACCAAAGCCACACACGTAATGATGACTCTCCGCATCCAATGCACCTCTTTGTTCCGACATTGACCTCGCTCGTCTGGATGGCGGGTTAGGCAAAAACAAGGCGAGCCATTTTCCACTCGACCAATGTTCAGAACAACTTGACAGGAAAACGGGAATATGCAGGGCGGCCAAACCGCTCTAGATTGCGCCGGCGCGCGCGCCGGATGGTCCGGCGGCGAAAGCGGGAGAAGTTCGGATGAAGGCGCTCATCATCGGCGCGGCGGGCATGATCGGGCGCAAATTGACGGCGCGCCTCGTCCGCGACGGAAAACTCGCGGGCCGCGCCATCACCCATGCGCATCTGGTCGACATCATTGCGCCGCAGGCGCCCGCGAATGCGCCCTTCCCCGTCGCGCTCGACGCTTTCGATATCGCCGCCGCCTATGTCGCGCCGAAACTTGTCGCGCCGCGGCCGGACATCATTTTCCTGCTCGCCTCCGTCGTCTCGGGCGAAGCAGAGGCGGATTTCGACAAGGGCTACGCCATCAATGTCGGCGGAACCCACGCGATATTCGAGGCGATCCGGCGCGAGCAGGCCCTTTCCGGCGGCGCCTACCGGCCGCGACTCGTCTTCACCTCCTCGATCGCGGTATTTGGCGCCCCGTTTCCGGACAAGATCGGCGACGAGTTCCTCTGCGCGCCGCTGACAAGCTACGGGACCCAGAAGGCGATCTGCGAACTCCTGCTCGCGGACTACTCGAGGCGCGGGTTCTTCGACGGAATCGGCCTGCGCCTGCCGACGATTTGCGTCCGCCCCGGCGCGCCCAACAAGGCGGCCTCCGGCTTTTTCTCCGGGATCGTCCGCGAGCCGCTCGCGGGCAAGGAGGCGATCCTGCCGGTGGACGAGAAGGTCCGCCACTGGCACGCCTCGCCCCGGGCGGCGGTCGAGTTCCTGTTGCGGGCGGCGGAGCTCGATCTTTCCCTCCTCGGCGCCCGCCGGTCGCTCACTCTGCCGGGCGTCAGTGTGACGGTCGGCGAGCAGATCGAGGCTTTGCGCGCCATCGCGGGCGAGAAGACCGTCGCCCTCATCCGTCGGCAGCCCGATGAGACGATCGCCAAAATCGTCGCCGGCTGGCCGCGAAATTTCGACCCCGCGCGGGCAAAGAGCCTCGGGTTTCACGCCGACGCCAATTTTTCGGCTATAATCAACGCCTATATTGAGGACGAACTGAAGACCTGAGCCACCCTCGAGGAGATCATGCTCGACCTTACGGCTCGAAATCAGCGGGGCGCCGAGGCGCCCGCGCGCGCCTCCGAGACGCTTGCGAGACATGCGAGCGTATCGGGGCTCATGATGCCCTTGCGGGGCTTCGGGCTCGCGGCGCGGGTGCTTGCGGTGACGATTGGGTTCGTCCTTCTGGCGATGGGCCTATACTACGTGACTCGCCTCACCGCCCATCGCGAGATGTGGCTCCACAACAAGATCAGTTGGGCGCAGGCCGCAGCCGAGGCCTTCGATCTCGCCGGCCCCAACCCGCCGTCGCCCGATCTCTCCCGCAAGATCCTCAACGGCGTCGCGGTGAAGTCGATCACCGTCATCACACCGAACGAGCGGCGCGAGTTCGCCCTGCCCGGCGTCGATCCCGCCCGGGCCGAATCGGTCGCGACGGACAACGTTCCCTTTCTCGACGACCTCACGGCGACCTTTCGGGCGCTGTTCGCCGAGCGCGGGACGCTGGTGAAGCTCGCCTCCTCGTCGCGATCAGCCGGCCCGGTGATCGAGATCACCCTCGACGAGACGCCGCTGATCGAGTCGCTTTGGCGCGTCTCGCGCAATTTCCTCAACATCTCACTCTTCATCGCCGCCGTCGTCACCTGCGTTTTGTGGGCGGCGCTGTGGAGCATGGTGCTTCGGCCGGTGCGCCGCCTGACGTCGAACATCATCGCCTTCGGCGAGAGTCCGCAGGACGCCTCGCGCGTGATCGCGCCAACCGGGCGGGGCAACGAGATCGGTCGCGCCGAGGCCGCGCTCGCTCTCATGCAGCGGTCGCTCGCGCATGAGCTGGCGCAGCGAAAACGCCTGGCCGAGCTCGGCATGGCCGTCACGCGCATCAATCACGACCTGCGCAACATCCTGAGCGCCGCGCAGCTCATTTCGGATCGTTTGGCGACGATCCCGGACCCGCTCGCCCAACGGCTCGCGCCGCGTCTGGTCGCCACGCTCGATCGGGCGATCGAGTTCTGCCAGTCGACTTTGACCTATGGCGCGGGCCGCGAATTGCCCCCGTCGCGCCGACGTTTCGACCTGAGCGAGCTGGTGGGCCAGGTCGTCGAGGCCGCGAAAGCCGAACACGAGGCCGCGATCGGCTACAGCATCGACATTCCGCCGCGGTTCTGCGTCTATGCCGACCCGGACCACATCCTGCGCGTGCTCGAGAACCTGAGCCGCAACGCGGCTCAGGCGCTGATGGCCAAGGGCGCCATGGACGGGCGTCCGAAAGCGATCCGTTTCGCCGCCATTCGCACCGAAGGGCTGGCGCTGATCGAGATCAGCGACACCGGTCCCGGATTTCCGGACGATCAAAGAGCGCGGATTTTCGAGCCGTTCCACAAGTCGACGAGCGAGGCCGGCGCCGGCCTCGGCCTCGCGATCGCGGCTGACCTCGTGACGCGAAACGGCGGGACAATCGCCCTGGCGCCGGTCAAGGGGGACGATTTCTATTGCGGCGCACGCTTCCTGATCAAGCTGCCGACCGCCGAAGCCGCGGCGCGCAAGACCGCCCCCTGGGTCCTGCCGGACGCCCGGCAGGAGCTCCCGTAGTCGGGGCCGTCTCATAGCGGGCGACACATCCCGGTTTCGCGCGGCCGCCCCCCGCGGCGCGCATTTGCTTGTGCGCCCTGCTTTCAAGCGGCGCTCCGCTCGGATAAGACTGCCCCCGCGGGAGACAGCCCCGAAGAGGCCTCGGGCCCTTTCGTGGGAGCCTCGGCGTGGGGGAGCGTAAATGTCGATCGTGACGCAAACCCAGCGAACGCAAACGATCGCCTTCCTCTCTTCCGGCGCCAAGGAAGCCAACGAGGCGTTGGAGAAGCTCACCGCTCTCTATGGCGAGAGCCCGCTGGACAAGGCTGACGTCATCGTCGCGCTCGGCGGCGATGGGCTCATGCTGCAGACTCTGCACATGATCATGCAGGCGCCGAAACCGATCTACGGCATGAACCGGGGATCGGTTGGCTTTCTGATGAATGAATATTCCGAGCAGGCCTTGCGCGAGCGCCTCGCCGCCGCGCTGCCGTCGATCATTCATCCGCTCATCATGCGCGCGCTAGACGTCGACGGGCGCGAGACGACGGCGCGCGCGATCAACGAGGTGTCGCTTTTGCGCCAGACCTATCAGGCGACCAAGCTGCGGATCGAGGTGGACGGCCAGACGCAGCTCGACGAACTGATCGCCGACGGCATCCTGGTTTCGACTCCGGCGGGCTCGACCGCCTACAACCTGTCCGCCAACGGGCCGATCCTGCCGCTCGGCGCGCCGCTGATGGCGCTGACGCCGCTGTCGCCGTTCCGCCCGCGGCGCTGGCGCGGGGCGCTACTCAGGGATTCCCAGCGCGTCGCCATCGAGGCCCTGGAAGCCGACAAGCGCCCGGTCGCCGCCGCCGCCGACCACTTTGAAATCCGCAACGTGGTCGAGGTCGACGTTGCGATGGACAAGGCTACGTCCCTGGTGCTCTTGCACGATCCGGGCCATTCGCTCGACGAGCGGATCCTGCGCGAGCAGTTCCGCTATTAAGACCAGGCCGACGATGCAACCTTGGCGCGACTTTTTGCCAAGGAAATCCAAATAAATCCAAGCAAAACCGCTTGAGTTTATTTGGCTTTAATTGGCTGAATCGGGATTTTTCAATGAGTTACGCGAGAGAAAAAATAAAACAATTCCCGCCGTCCCGCTTTCCAGGTTGTGTCCGGACCGCCCATTACTCATCGCCCATTCGCCCTCTCGCCGAACCGGCCTTGCGCGGCATCCCTGGCGTCTCTTGCCTGGCGGACGGCGTCTATTGTCCGTAAAGCGGAAATATATATATAGAGCACGATTTCTCTTTTCTAAAATAAATGATCAGACTTGCCGCGCGCGTCGTCGGGCCGCGGCGGATGATCAGCGGACGCCTTCCTGCTGACTGTCCTTCAGAAACCCGCGCTCGCGGGCCCGGGGGGCTGGCGATGGCAAGCCGAGGCGGTCTGTGCCACAATCGCCGCTGGCTTGCCGCCGCGAATCAAGGAGGAAGCGATGGCCAAGGGTCAGATGCGAAGCAGCAAGGAAGCCAAGAAGCCGAAGTCGGACAAGCCGAAGAGCTCGATGTCCGAATACAAGAAGTCGCTCGCCGGGAGCGGCCATAGCGCTCCCCCTCCGGCCAAGAAGTCCTGAACGGACGCCCGGCCCCGGCCTCTCGCTTCGCCGGCTGAGGTCCAAACCGCCAAAACCCGATGCTGGCCCGGCTTTGCGCTCAGCCTGCCGCCGGGCGGACCCTGCGACGACCGCGGCGCCCTTGTCTGGCGACGGGTGAGCCTTTTGACGGGCTCGAAGGTAATTTTGGTCGCAGTTCCGAGCGGCCATAGGGGCGTGGTTCTTCCATTCATGGCCCGCGTTCCGAGTTGCGGCAACATAGTTTTTACAATAAACACGAGCGTATTGGATGGCGTGCGTGGGCGAAGGGCGCCAATGATTGACGAGCACGACCGTCTGATCGGCCTCATCTACGACGGCATTGCCGACGACGCCCAATGGGATCTGACGCTGGCGAAGATCGCGTCGCTGGCGAACGCCGCAGGCGTCGGGCTTGGCCTGCAGGACATGCGGACCCATGAATTCCGCAGTCTCGGCGCCCACGGCATCGATGTGGAGCTTCACCGCACCTACCGGCGCCTCGCGCCCGGCAATCGCGTCTGGCAGGAGGTCGGCCGGCGGCGCCGGCCGCTGACCGACCAGATGGTGATGCCAAAATCGGCCTTCATGCGCACCGAACTGTTCGCCGACTGGTTCAGGCCGCAATCCTTCCACGGGGTCATGGCGCATCCAACGCTGCACAAGGAAACCGCCTCCTCTGTGCTCGTCGCCTTCCGCCGCCGCTCGCAAGGGGAATTCGAGGCGCCGGATCTGACGACAATTGGGCGCTTCGCCGGTCATTTTGGCCGCGCGCTCGGCGTTCGGCTGGAGCTCGAGCGCATGGCGAGGGAGCTCTTCCTGGTCAACCAGATTCTGGACGACCTTCCGCGCGGCGTATTCCTGGTCGACCGGGGCCTCAGGTTGCGCCACGCCAATTCCGCGGGCCGGACGCTGCTTGAGGCCCGCAAGGGGCTGAGGTTCGATCAGGGCCGGCTCGCGCTCGATGATCCGCGGGCCGACGCGCGGCTTCGGCGGATGACGCTGGAAGGGCGCGGCGGCGAGCTTCGTTTGTCGGCTCATGGTTTGCCGGGAATGATTGTGTACCTGCACCCCTGCCCCGCCGGGTTCGGCGATGCGGGCTACATGACCGTCCGGGTCGTCGATCTCGCGCAGGAGCGCGAGCCGCTGACGGCCGCCCGCCTTGGCGACCGGCTCGGGCTGTCGCGCCGCCAGGCCGAGGTCGTCGCCGAGCTCGCGGCTGGGAGGACGGAAGCGGAGGCGGCCGAGACGCTCAAGCTCCGCGCGCCCACCCTGCACACGCATATCGGCCGCGTCTACGACCGGCTCGATTTGCGCAGCCGCGCCGAACTCATGGCTCTCCTCGCCCGCCACGGCTTCGATACAACCTTCCGGTAGATTTTTTTACGAATGTCATCTGCGCAGATGACACGCGTCGCGCGCGATTGGTGCTTTGATCGCTCGGGTCCGCCGCGCGGCGCCTTTTCGGCGGCGTCGCCCGGTCCGTTCGCGCAGTTGTGTTCACAGTCGGGGACTCCGCGCCGCATTCCGTTGATCGCCTACCAGCATCGTGATCGCCGCGTGCGAGCAGGACCGCTGACGGAGTTGTGAATTGTGAAAGAGAAATGACGCGTCGCCTTTCAATAAGTTTGACGCTGTTGAGCGCGTCGCTTCTGGTTGAGGGCTGTGGCGGGGTGGCCGGGCTGGCGGTCGGCGCTGCGGGCCGAGCCGCGGGAACCGGCGCGACCTATGCCGAATGGAAGGGGTCGTCGCCGCCGATGGAGCTTCATACCGGCCGACTCTTTGTCTATGTCCCAAGTCGGCAGTTCTCCCTGATGACCGTCGATTGGGGGACGGGCGGCGAATTCCTTTTCGCCGTCGATCGCGATGTCTGCGACGTGATCGGGGATAGCTTCGTGTACCTCGATCTGCCTCCCGGGCGCCATGCGGTGTCCGCGGGCGCCATGCCGAAGTTCTTGTTTGGATACAGGAGGGGCCAATTCGAGACCGAAGCGGATATCATCGAGGGACGGTCGACCTTCGTTCGAATTGAACCTGTCTCGAATGGCGGCGCCCTCGCTCGGCCAGCCGTGGTCGGCGCGGGCCTGGCGGAGGCGGAGATGGCCAAGCTGCCGCTCGACAAGCACTTCGTGTCGTTCAGTTGCAAGCCGAACGCGGCAGGCGACCGAGGATCCTAACCAGTCTGCTTTCTGCTCTCCTCGCGGAGGCTGTATTGATGGCGAGCTGTCCACGGCCCAACAAACGCTCTGCGCGATTGTTTGCCCTCGCTTACGGTTTTCTGCTCTGCTTGTCGTATTCAGGCGCCGCATTGGCGTGCTCGACCGTATACACGGTCCATCTCGAGGTCGAACTGTCGCCCGAACTTGCAAAAGCGGGCGACAATATCCTCATCGAGCTCCGCAAAGGCAGAGTCGGTCGATCGAATGTGGCCAACCGCAAGGACTTTCGTGGCCGGCGCGGGACCGTAAACTTCGGCGGACTGTGCGCGGGGTCCTATTTCGTCGATATCGGCAATGGCGAACTGGTCGCGGTCGGGCCAGTCCACGCCTTTGACGGCGGCTCCCAATATGACAGCACGATCCGAGTAACCTTTTCCAAAGGCAATGTTGCGACGCGAAGACGAAATGAATTGTAAGATACTAAATCCAGAATGCTCAAAAGGGACAACAACACATGAACGCCTTTAGTAGAACGTTGATCTGGCTTGGACCACTTTTGTTTGTTTCTTGTTGGACGGACGCCCTTGCGAATGATGTACGGAACGATGAACTGGCAACACTTCCGTCAAATTGCGTCGAAAAGACTGTGGCTGTAACCGAGGACGGAAAGCATTACGCCTGCGTCGCGGGCTCGCGCGGATCGCAAAAAATTGTATCGGATGGCGTAGAAGGCCCGACATTTCAGGGAGTGTCCTTACCCAGATTCTCTCCTGCCGGCCAATTGTTCTATTGGGCGCTGGATGGCCAAAAGATAATTCTCTCGGCGGGCGGACAAAATATCGTAACCTCCTTATCTGCGGAAGGCCGTTTAGTCTTCAGTAAAGACGGGGCGCGTTGGGCCGCTTTCGGCGCTGAACGGACGCAACAGAGCGGCGAGGCAATCAAACGTGGGACCAATGTAGTGTATGTCGATGGAGCGGAAATCGGCAAGTACGCGGATCTGAGTGTGCCTCAATTTAGCCAAGACGGAAAGCACTTTGCGTTCTTGACCCTCGACAACGGCGGCAAGATGGGACTCGTTATCGATGGAGTCCAAACCGCTACGTACGAGGCGCCTAAGGTCAAGGTCTCAATGTACGTCAATGTATTTGTGAATGGCCCATCTTTATTTTTGTACACAAAAGTACTCTTTTTCATCAATGGGCGTGTGGTCGCTCTTGTGTTGGACGAAAATGGGTGGACCGTGATTGAGAACGGCAAGCCCGTCGCATCATACTTGCAGGATGTTGCGGGCGGGGGCGGATATCAAGTAATGGCATTTCGTGGATTCGAAGACGCTTCATCGATTCAAGGCAGGTCGCTCGT
>DATGHB010000255.1:0-6395 GCA_035308265.1 Roseiarcus sp. | reverse complement strand
TGATCGTGGATGATGAGCGGCGCCGACATGAGCAACTGCTCCTGCAGGCCCCGATGGGAATGCATCCAGAACGTGCCGCCGAAATTGAGCGGGAAGTCATAGTCGGCGCCGCCGCCCGGAGGGATCGGGGGGCCGGAAATTCCTGGCACGCCGTCCTGCCGCCAGGGCGGCGTCAGCCCATGCCAATGGATGAGGCTCGGCTCGGCGATCCTGTTCTCGACGCGCGCGCGAAACGGCCTGCCGACCTCGGTGGTGAGGCCGAAGGTCCCGTCCGGCTGGCGAATGCCATAGACCGAGGCTGCCTTGCCGTTGACCTCGATCGTGCGCCGCTCGAGGCGGAGGATTGTCGGCGCCGTCGCGGCGCCGTCCGTCTGCGCCCAAGTGGGAATCGGCGGGGCGGCCAAGGCCGCGGCCCCGCCGGCGATGACCGCGCGTCGCGACAGCATGAGAAGCCCCTTCGAACTCAAGCTCGCGCCGGGAGGAGCGCCGCGTGTACGTTTAGCAAGTCCCTATCCCGAATGGAACTTGTCGCGGCGGCTGCCTTTGAATGACGAAGAGGCGCGGCGGTCGGAGCTCCGAATAGGGCTGCTTAGACCCGCTATTTGTGCTAGCTTGCCGCACGGCCGGAGGGGCGCGAATGAGCGAGACCCGAAAGCTCGCGGCGATTCTGGTGTCCGACGTCGCCGGCTATAGCCGGCTCGCCGGCGCCGACGAGGACCGCACGCTGGCGCGGCTCCGGACCCTCCGCAGCGACCTGATTGACCCTATCATCTCCGTGCACCATGGCCGCGTCGTCAAGCGCACCGGCGACGGCTCGATCATCGAATTCCGCAGCGTGGTCGACGCCGTACGTTGTGCGATCGAAATACAGACCGGACTCATCGAGCGCAACGCTGGCCTCCCGACCGAGAAGCGCATCGACTTTCGTGTCGGCGTTCATCTCGGCGATGTCGTCGAGGAGAGCGACGGCGATCTGATGGGCGACGGCGTCAACATCGCCGCGCGGCTCGAGGGGATCGCCAAGCCAGGGGCGATCTGTCTGTCCGAGGACGCCTACCGCCAGGTCAAGGGCCGGCTCGATCTGAAGGTCAGCGACCTTGGCTTGACCCAGCTCAAGAACATCGCGGAGCCGGTGAGAGTCTACGCGGTCGAGGTCGACGCGCCGGCCCACGCGAAGGTCGCGACGCTCGACGTACCGGCGCAACCCTCGGCGACGAGCGCGCGGAGAAAGCGCTCAGCGCTGTCGTTGTCGGCTCTCGCGGTCGCCCTCTTGCTCGCCGCTGGCGCCGGCGCCTGGCATTTTGTCGGCGCCAACCGGTCGGCGTCCATCGCGTCGGCGCCGTCGGCCGAATCCGCGCACCTCTCCATCGTTGTGCTGCCGTTCACCAATCTTTCTGGCGACCCATCGCAAGACTATTTCGCCGACGGCATTACCGAGAATCTCACCACCGACCTCTCTCGTCTCAGCGGCTCCTTCGTCATAGCGCGCAACACCGCCTTCACATTCAAGGGCAAGAATGTCGACGCGAGGGAGATCGGCAAGGAGCTTGGCGTTCGTTACGTCCTGGAAGGTTCAGTGCAGCGCGATCAGAACCAAGTGCGCGTCAATGCGCAGCTGATCGACGCCGAGAGCGGCGGTCATCTTTGGGCGGAGCGTTTCGATAAACCTCTTGCCGACCTCTTCAGCCTGCAGGACGACATCGTCGCCAGTTTGGCCAGCCAATTGGGGGCCGAGTTGCTCTCCAACGAGGCCCGACGCGCGGAGCACGCGCCCACTCCCGATTCGATGGATCTCTATTTCCAGGGAATGGCGTGGCTCAATAAAGGGCGAAATCCCGCCAACGTCGAGCGCGCGCGCGGTTTCTTTGCGCGTGCATTGGCGCTTGACCCCGACAATCTCGACGCAGCCGTCGGCTTGGCGGCTGCTGAGGTGCAGGGGGCAACAGGTTACGCCGTGGACGACAGGGCCGAACGCCTTGCGTCGGTTGAGGCGAACCTGAATCGAGTGCTGTCACAGTCGCCGAATAACGCGCGGGCGCACTATTTGCTGGGCAGGGTCGAAGCCCAAACTAAGCGCGGGGCCCAGGGCATTGCCGAGAGTGAGCGGGCGCTGGCGCTGAATCCGAATTTGGCTTCCGCGCACTCGCTAATTGGTCTCGCAAAGCTATTTGACGGTCATCCCGAGGAAACGGAGAGCCATGAACTTGAGGCGTTACACGTCAGTCCTCACGATACGGAAGCCGACGTTTGGTTGGAGTATATCGCCCTCGCCAAGCTGCATCTTGGCGCCTACGACGAGGCGCTCGGCTTCTTTCGCCGGGCGAAGGAACTGAACCCAAACTACGCGACCGGACGTTTCAATATGGCTGCCGCTCTGGTGGAGCTTGGCCGGCTGGATGAAGCGCGAGCCGAAGTCCAAGCCGGGCTTACCCTCAATCCCGGGTTCACTCTCCGCCGTTACCGCGCCGGCGCGCAAAGCGACAATCCGGCCTTCTTGAAGCGGCGCGAGCGGATCATCGAAGCCATGCGCAAGGCCGGCGTGCCGGAAGGATGAGCGAGACTCTGAACACGGTTTGCCTTGAAGCCACCTTGAAGCCGAGGGGCGATTGACTTCGCCCCCTTTCTGACCCATTTCTATGAGTCCGCAGGGCTCAGCTCTGAGCGGGGGGTTAGCGTGCGTGCTCAAGAGCGGTGCGGACCTCAAACGCCAGCAACAGGAGAGTGGCCATTCGTCGACCTATGAAGGCAACCGCGGCGCCGGAGAAGAGCGGCCCGCGCACCAATCGCGACATTCGCGCAATTCAAGTCCAGCTCATTGACGCCGAAGGGCAGAATCGCGGCGTCGTCAATCTCTCAGACGCCCAACAGCTCGCCGATGACGCTGCGCTCGACCTGGTCGAAATCGTCCCCAATGCGACTCCGCCGGTCTGCAAGATCCTCGACTTCGGCAAATACCGCTTCGTCGAACAGAAGAAGTCCGCCGAGGCGCGCAAGCGCCAGAAGGTGGTCGAGGTCAAGGAAATCAAGCTCAGGCCCGGCATCGACGACCACGACTATGAAGTGAAGATGCGCTCGGTGCGCCGGTTCTTCGACGAGGGCGACAAGGTCAAGGTGACGCTGCGCTTTCGCGGCCGCGAGATGGCCCACCAGGATATCGGCTTCAACCTCCTTCAGCGGGTCAGGACCGAGACGGCGCCGATCGCCAAGGTCGAGGCCGAGCCGTTGATGGAAGGCCGCCAGATGACCATGGTGCTGGCGCCCAAGTAAACGAAGGTAACGGCCTTGTGAACCCCGGGACCGGGAAACAACGGTCCGCCAATTGACAATGAGCGGGCGAAGCGCCCATATGGAAGCATAGCTGACATAAAGGCCGCCTTGGCGGCCTGATTTTTTGGAAAACGGCCGCGCAGACCGCCGCGCCGAGCGGGGATAAGTCCGTGACCACTGCGCCGACCTACGCTGACGCCGCCGCGACACGCCGTCGCGGGGTGGGGACGGCGACGCTTGGCGTGCTCATCGCGCTCAGCGCCTCGCACATGCTCAACGACGTGATGCAGTCGCTCGCCTCGGCGCTTTACCCGGTGTTCCGCGACCGGTTCGCGCTGAGTTTCTTTCAGGTCGGCCTCATCACCTTCGTCTTCCAGCTCACCGCTTCTTTCCTCCAGCCGGCGATCGGCTTCAGCCAGGACAGGCGACCGTTGAATTTCATCCTGCCGGTCGGCATGGGTTTCACCCTGATCGGCCTGGTGCTGCTGGCCTTCGCCAGCACCTACGGCTTGACCCTCCTGTCGGTCGCGCTGGTCGGCGTCGGCAGCGCCGTGTTCCACCCTGAGGCGTCGCGGGTCGCTCGCGCGGCCTCGGGCGGCCGGCACGGCTTCGCGCAGAGCCTGTTTCAGGTCGGCGGCAATTTCGGACAGTCCCTGGGACCGCTGCTCGCGGCCTTCATCGTCGTGCCTTTCGGTCAGCACTCGGTGCTGGCCTTCACGGTTCTGGCGCTGGCGGCGATGATCCTTCTGACTGGGGTGAGCCGCTGGTACGCCGTCCTTCGCGCCGAGCGGCGCAAGGCGCCGGCGGCGTCGGCGCCGGCCCATTCGCGGCGGGTGGTCGCGCGCACGCTGTTCGTCCTCGCCGTCATGCTGTTCTCGAAAGTGCTCTATCTCGCCAGCATCAACAGCTATTACACGTTCTACCTGATCCAGACCTTCGGCCTGTCGATTCAGGCCTCGCAGGTGCTCTTGTTCGTGTTCCTCGCTTCCGTCGCCGCGGGCACCTTCCTCGGCGGGCCGCTGGTCGACCGGTTCGGGGCGAAATTCGTCATCTGGGGCTCGATCCTCGGCGTTCTGCCCTTCACCCTGCTTCTGCCCCATCTGGGACTTGTCGGCACGGTGATCAATACGGTCGCAATCGGCCTCATCATCTCCTCGGCCTTCTCGGCGATGATCGTCTATGCGCAGGAATTGACCCCGGGCAATGTCGGAGCGGTGGCGGGACTGTTCTTCGGCCTGAGCTTCGGCTTAGGGGGACTGGGGGCGGCGCTGCTCGGCATTCTCGCCGACAAGACGAGCCTCACCTTCGTCTATCACGTCTGCGCCTTCCTGCCGGCGGTCGGCCTGCTCGGCGGTTTCCTGCCGTCGGCGCCGGGCAAGGCGGTCGCCGCCAAGAGGGGCTGACGACGGCGCCATTCGCGAGTCCGAATCGAACCTTTTCAGTCGGTTACGGCGCCATTTTCGACCCTCTCGTCTCATGCTCTCCGCCAAGCCCAGGGGCCGGTCAGTTCGGCCTTGCGGCCGGGAATTGAGATCGTCGCGACTGGATCGCCAATCGGCGGGCACGACAACCCCGCACCTCCGTCATGCCGAAGCCACAATCGGGGCGCTCCATGAGAATGAACGTTCATTCTCATGGGCCGCCATGTCGCTGACCTCGGTTCACACCGGACGCAGGCCCGCCGAAGCCGAACGGCGCGAGCGAATCTTGCAGGCGGCCGAACACGCCTTCGTTCGCGACGGCTTTCACGCCACGACGATGCAGCATGTCGCCGACGAGGCGGGCATGAGCGCGGGCAATCTCTACCGCTATTTCCCTTCCAAGGAAGCCATCGTCGAGGGCCTGTGCGAGCTCGATCAGGCCGGGCGCGCAAAGGCCCTGGCGGCGTTCGCCGACCTCCTGGCCCGGAACGGCGACATCGCCGAGGGTATGCGCGCGGGCTTGCGCGAGCACGTTGTCGGCAAGGCGCCTGAGAAGGCGCGCCTGATCGTCGAGATCTGGGCCGAGGCCGGGCGCAATCCGCGGGTGGCGGCGATCACCCGCGCGATCGACGCCGACGTCATCAAGGGGCTCGAGCGGCTGATGGACGCGGCGAAGGCGGCCGGCGCGGCCTCGGCCAAACTCGATTCCCGGTTCGGCGCGCTTTTCTTCCTCACCTTTGTCGGCGGCGTCTTCAAGCGGATCGCCATCGAGGCCGACTTCGACGCCGACGCCGAGACGGAGATGGCGGTTGGCGTCATCAAGGCGCTGTTCGCCGGCGCGCTTGCCCCCGATCCGGCGCCGCTGGGCGAGGAGGCCCGATGATGCGCCGGGCCCTGATCGTCACCGTGACGGCCGCCGCCGCGGCGCTCGCGGGCCTGTGGGCGGCGACCGCCATCGCCCCTTGCGTGCTGCCGTCCGCCCTCATCGACAAGATCGCCCCGGGCAAGGCCGCAGCCTGCCCGGCGGCCGCCCGGGCCCAAGCCCGAGCCGACGAGCCGCGCGTGGTCGAGCCGCCGGCGGTCAGCGTCGTTGCGGCGACAAAACGGGAATTCGTCGATCGGCTGTTCGTCTCGGGAACGCTGGTCGCGCGCGAGGAAGCCCAGGTCGCGGCCCGCATCGACGGCCTCGCCATCGTCGAGCTCGACGCCGAGGACGGCGATCACGTGCGCCAAGGTCAGGTTCTCGCTCGCCTCGATCGCAGCCAGCTCGACGCGCAGCTCGCCCAGAACGACGCGGCGACGAGACGCTCCGACGCGGCGATCGAGCAGGCGCGAAGCATGATCGCCGAGGCTCAGGCGCAGGTGCAATTCGCGACCAGCGACTTCGACCGCGCACGCAAACTGGGCGATGGCGTGATGGCTGCTTCGACCATCCAGCAGCGCGAGACGGCGATGAAGACGGCTGAGGCCCAATTGTCCGCCGCGCAGTTTGCGCTTGGCGTCGCCGAGGCCGACCGCAAGAGCCGCGACGCGGAGCGGCAGGAGCTTCTGGTGCGGATCGACCGCACGGAGGTCAAGGCGCCGGTCGCCGGCATCGTCAGCCGCCGGTCGGCCAGGCTCGGCGCCGCGGCCTCCGCGTCCGGCGAGCCGCTGTTCCGCATCATCGAGGACGGAGCGATCGATCTCGAGGCCGACGTGCCCGAGCAG
>DATGHB010000254.1:0-13904 GCA_035308265.1 Roseiarcus sp. | reverse complement strand
CCCGCCGGGAACATAGAGGCCCACCGAGTCGATCGGGCGCCAGCGCCAGCCGAGCGTCACCCCGAGCGGGTCGGTGAAGCGGAGATCGGCGGGCTTCTGGCGCAGGTGGAAATCCATGATGCGCGCGTGCGCCAGTTCGAGCGCTTCGAGCGCGGTTTTGTCTGAAGCCGCGACCGCCGCCTCGATCTCGGCCAACCCGACCTTAAGTCCAAGCCTGCCGATTTCGATACGGTCGAAGCGCAGCGACAATTCGGCGAGCGCCGCATCGCCGCGCGCTCGCACATCGTCGATAATGTCGGCGACCGCGACATCGACGTCGGCGGACGCCTCGCGCTTGGCCAGGAGCAGCGCCTGAAAGCGCCGCTCGAAATCCGCCGATCGCATATCGAGAGCGGTGGACATCGCTAAGTGGAACTCTTCATCCTCGGTCCTCGAGCCTTTGCTATATTGAGTTCATGCGGGGACCGTCCCGCCGGTTCTCCTCCCCCTCAGGGAGGAGGAACAAGGAGGGGTCGCGCCGTCCTACGTGACAAAGGAGCAGCGGCGCAATCGATAATCTCCCCGGGTCCGCGCGACCCCCCACCCCTAGCCGCCCCCACATAGGGCGTCCGGAAGGACGCCCGTCTCTCGACGGGCTATCGGGGGGCGGGCGCAACAACGCCAAAAGGCGCGCCAGCTTCTCAGGCGGCCGACGAATCGGTGAGCGCGTGGCCGGGGCAGGCCTCGGCGGGGATCCGCACGGCCATGTCGCTGAGCCTGACCTCGACGCACTCGACCTCGAGACGGATCAGCGCGCCGTGGGCGAAGGCGAGGAAGATGACGCCGGCCGGCGGATCGGTCCTCTCGAACCTCACCGCGAGCAGATTGAGGGTCGCGTTGTCGTCCGTTCCTTTCAGACCGAGATGCGAAACCTTAAGGACGCGGTCGAAGCTCAGCACGCTCTCGACGCGCTCCTTCGGCCCCGTCTTCGCGCCGACCCAGTCATAGCGCATGCCCACCACGACGAAACGGCGCTGCTTCGGCATGAAGGCCATGTCGGCGCGCCTGACGCAGGTGTCCTGCACATGCGCGGAAATGACGCCGAGACCCTCGCGGTCGAGCGCGATGAGCTTGAGCGCCTGGCCATGAGCCGCCATCGGCTTCAGCTCGCCAGGCGGGTGATGTCGGCGCCGCACGCGCCGAGCTTCTCTTCCAGCCGCTCGAAGCCGCGGTCGAGGTGGTAGACGCGATTGACGATCGTCTCCCCCTCCGCCGCGAGGCCCGCGATGACCAGCGAAACCGAGGCGCGCAGGTCGGTCGCCATCACCGGCGCGCCGCGCAGGCGCTTGACGCCGCTGACAATGGCCGTGTCGCCCTCGAGTCTGATGTGCGCCCCGAGACGGGCAAGCTCCTGCACGTGCATGAAGCGATTCTCGAAAATGGTCTCCTTGATCCGCGAGACGCCCTTCGCGCGGGTCATCAGGGCCATGAACTGCGCCTGCAGATCGGTTGGGAACCCGGGAAACGGCGCGGTCGTGATGTCGACCGCGCTCAATCCCGCCCCGTTGCGCCTGACCCTGACCCCGCGATTGTCGGTCGACACCGTCGCCCCCGCCTGGGTCAGCGCGTCGAGCGCTTCCTCCAGAAGGTCCTCGCTTGCGCCCTCGAGCAGAATGTCGCCACCGGTCATCGCGACCGCCGTTGCGTAGGTTCCCGCTTCGATCCGGTCGGGCAGAACCCGGTGAGTCGCGCCGTTGAGGCGGGCGACGCCTTCGATCTCGATCTCAGGCGTGCCGGCGCCGCGGATGCGGGCGCCCATCTTGACGAGGCATTGGGCGAGATCGGCGACCTCGGGCTCGCAGGCAGCGTTGCGGATCAGCGTGCTCCCGTGCGCGGTCGATGCGGCCATGATCGCCACATGCGTCCCCCCGACCGTGACCTTGGGAAATTCGATCTCCGAGCCGACAAAGCCCTTCGGCGCCCTGGCGACCGCGTAGCCGGCTTCGATCTCGATCTGGGCGCCGAGCTTCTCGAGCGCCATCAGGAGCAGGTCGACCGGCCGAGTGCCGATGGCGCAGCCGCCCGGCAGCGAAACGCGCGCCGCCCCCATGCGAGCGACGAGGGGCGCGATCACCCAGAAGCTGGCGCGCATCCTGGCCACCATTTCATAGGGGGCCGTCGTGTCGACGATGGTGCGGGCGCGCAAATGCCCGGTCTGGCCGGCGCCGGCCTCCTCGCCCACCCGCTTGCCGTCGACCGAATAGTCGACGCCATGATTGCCGAGAATGTAGGCGAGCTGGGCGACGTCGGCGAGGCGAGGCAGATTTTCCAAAGTCAGCGTCTGATCGGTGAGCAGCGAAGCGATCATCAGCGGAAGCGCCGCGTTCTTCGCCCCCGAAATCGGGATCACGCCGTTGAGCGCCGCCCCGCCGCGAATCTGTATCCGATCCATCCCCGTCCTCTCGCCCAAACCCGCCGATCGAAGGAAGCCGCCGCCCGGCGGCATCGCCTTTAGCTCCCGCGCTCAGCCTTCGCTCGCGCCGCCGGCCCGACCGACGGCTGCGCCTCGGCGTCGCGCGCGCGGGCCTGCGCCTTGCGGCGCTTGAGATTTTCCCTCAGCGACGCGGCGAGGCGCGCACGCCTCAGAGCCTCGCTTTTCGCCCGGGGTTCATCCGGATTCATGCCGGATTCCTTGGTGAATTGGATCGAATGCGCCTGCGATTTGATAGGGCCGCCGGCGCGCCGGAGCAAGCCCGGCGGCGCGCTTGTCTCTTCATTCATTCGGCCTTCTCGATCAGGCTCGACGCGGCGGCGCGGGCCTCGCGGGTGATTTCGGCGCCGGCCAGCATGCGGGCGATCTCCTCCCGCCGCTCGGCGGGACTCAGGCGTGAAACGCGGGTGGCGACCCGCTCGCCGGCGCCGACGTCGTGCTTCACGATCCGGTAGTGGTTCCGCGCCCGCGCGGCAACTTGCGGCGCATGGGTGATCGCGAGCACCTGAGAGCGCGCCGAAAGCCGGGCCAGGCGCTGGCCCATCGCATCGGCGACGGCGCCGCCGACGCCGGTGTCGATTTCGTCGAAAACCAGCGTCGGCGCCGTGCCCCGCTCGGCGAGGCGCACCTTGATCGCGAGCAGGAACCTCGCCAGCTCGCCGCCCGAGGCCACTTTCATCAGCGGACCCGGCCGCGACCCGGGATTGGTGCGAACGAAGAATTCGGCCCGGTCGTAGCCGCTCGGCGAAACGAGCGCCTCGTCGCGCCTGAGATCGACGCTGAACTCGGCGCCCCCGAGCTTGAGCGGCTCGAGCTCCGCGGTGACCGCCTTCTCGAGCTTGCGTGCGCTCTTCTCTCGCGCCGCGCTAAGCGCGCTCGCCGCCGTGCGATAGGCTTCGGCTGCGCCTTTCACGGCGCCCTCGAGGCGGCCGACCTCGCTGCGGCCCAAGGCGAGCGCCGCGAGGTCGTCAGCGTATTTTTGCGCCAGCGCCGGCAGGCTTTCGATCGGAACATTGTGCTTGCGGCCCATCGCACGGAGCGCGAACAGGCGCTCCTCGCAGCGCTCGAGCTCCTGGGGATCGGAGGCGCTCCCCTCGAGCGCGTCCTCGACCTCCTGGGCGGCGCGCTCGACGGCGTCGATCGCCTCGCCCAGCGCCTTGACGCTCGGCTCGATGAGCCCCGGCGCCTGGGGCAAACGGCGCTCAAGGCGACGCGAGAGCGAGAGCAGGAGCGGCAGGATGGCCCCTTCGCCGGTCAAGTGATCGCGCGCGTCGCGGATGTCCGCGGAGACCTTCTCGCCCTGCATCATCGTTTGCCGGCGCCCCGCGAGCGTCTCCTCTTCGTTTGGCTGGACGGCGAGTCGTGCGAGTTCGTCATGCGCATGGGCGGCGAACTCGGCTTCCGCCTCGGCGGCCTCGACCCTTGCGCGCTCGGCGGAAAGCGCGCGCTCGGCCTCGCGCAGGGCGGCGTAGGCCTTCTCGGTCGCGTCCACGAGCGCCTCGAGCCCGCCATAAGCGTCGATGAGCGCGCGATGGGTGGTGGAATCGGTCAGCGCGCGCTCGTCGTGCTGACCGTGGATTTCGACCAGCGCCGAGGCGAGCGCCCGCAAAGCCTGGGCGCTGACGCTGCGGTCGTTGACATAGGCGCGGGTCCGCCCGTCGGCGAGCTGGACGCGCCTCAGGATCAATTCGTCGCCGATTTCGATGTCCTGCCCTTCGAGCAGCGCATGGGCCGGGTGGCCCTTCGGCAATTCGAATGTCGCCGTCACCTGGCCTTGCGCCTCGCCGTGGCGCACGAGGCCGCCGTCTCCGCGCGCGCCGAGCGCCAGCGCCAGCGCATCGAGAAGGATCGTTTTCCCGCCGCCGGTCTCGCCGGTGAGGATCGTCAGCCCGGGCGAGAATTCAAGGTCCAGCTGATCTATCAGCACCACATCGCGAATGGAGAGGCGCGAAAGCATTCACGAAGGCTCGATCAGGACGGGACGACCGTGTGCCAGATTTGCGAGATCCACGAGCCGCCATATTCCTGCGGCGACAGCCCCTTGCCCTTCAACAGGGCGTAGGCGTCCTTGTACCACTGGCTGTCCGGGAAATTGTGTCCGAGCACGGCGGCGGCGGTCTGCGCCTCGTTGGTGATTCCGAGACCGAGGTAAGCCTCGACCAGCCGATAGAGCGCTTCCGGCGCGTGGCGGGTGGTCTGGTAATACTGAAGGACATTGCGAAAGCGATTGATGGCGGCGGTGTAGTTGCGGCGGGTGAGATAGAACCGCCCGATCGACATTTCCTTGCCCGCCAGCTGATCTTCGGTGACCGTGATCTTGAATTTCGAGTCCTCGGCGTATTCCGACTTCGGGTATTTGTCGACGACGGATTTGAACGTCTCCAGCGCCTTTTGCGTCTTTTCCTGGTCGCGCGAAATATCCGGTATCTGCATGTAATAGGCGTTGGCCTGCAGGTACAAAACGTAATCCGCCTCCGGCGAGTTCGGGTAGTTCTTGAGATAGCGCTCGGCGTTCGTTTCGGCGCTGGTGTAGTCGGCGGCCTGATAATCCGCGTAGGTTGTCATCAACATGCCCTTGCGCGCCCAGTCCGAGTCCGGATACTGCTTGCCGAGGTCGGTGAATTTCTTGGCCGCGTCGGCGGGCGAGCCATTGGCCAGTTTGGCGAGGCCCTGGTCGTAGGTCTTGCTCGCCGGAACGTCCGGCGTGACCTCCATCTTGTATTTCTCGGTCCCGAACGGATTGAACTGGTCGATCATCGAACAGCCCGAACCGGAGAGCGCGATGGCGAAGAGCGCGAGGCCGGCGACGGAGCGGCGCGCCGGCGCCCGGCCATTAAACGAAAAGGCGTCAGATCCGACGTCACGCATGCTTCAAAAGACTCTGGGTCAAGTTGCGGGCTGCGAGCGCCGTTTGCGCTCTGCGGGGGCGAAGCGGCTCATTTAGCGCACTCGTGCGGCGCGCGCCACCTTGACGGGTGGCGCGAACGGCGGTTTCGCGGCGTATCGGGCGTGGGAAAGCGGACGAAAGTCCGGCCGGCGAACCGCCCGGAGCGGTCAATCGGCGGGGGCGAACGCCGCGAGCTCGGCGGGCACATGCGCGCCCCCGGCGCGGGCCCGGATCGCGGCTGGCGCGGCCGGCGCTTCGAGAAGCTCATAGGCCGAGCGATGCTGAAACAAGGCCTCGAGGGCAAGGGCATTGAGCTTGTGTCCCGGGCGATAGGTCCGGTAGACGCCGATGACCGGAGCGCCCGCGAGCGACAGATCGCCGATCGCGTCGAGCGCCTTGTGGCGCACGAACTCATCAGCGTAGCGCAGCCCTTCCGGATTGAGGATCGCGTCGCCGTCGATGGCGACCGAATTCTCCAGCGAAGAGCCGAGCGCGAAGCCGTTCTGCCACAGCGCCTGGACGTCGCTGAGGAAACCGAAGGTGCGGGCGCGGGCGATCTCGCGCCGGAAGGTCGCCGGATCAAGGTCGAACACCCGGCGCTGGCGCCCGATCGCCGGCGATTTGAAGTCGATCTCGACGTCGAGCCGGAAGCCGTTCTCCGCCGGCAGGAACTCGGCGAAGCCGCCGTCGTGGTCCACCCGAACCGGCCTGACGATCCTGAGGTAGCGGCGCAAACGGGCCTGCTGGGCGACGCCGACCGAATCGATCGCCCTGACGAAATCGATCGCCGAGCCGTCCATGATCGGTGTTTCCGGCCCGTCAATCTCGATGACCGCGTTGTCGATCCGCAGCCCCGAGAGCGCCGCCAGCAGGTGCTCGACGGTGGAGATGGCGGCGCCGGAAACGTCGCCGAGCGTGGTGCAGAGCGAGGTCTGCCTCACATTGGCGCGCCTCGCCTCGACAATCCGCTCCCGACCGCCCGGCAGTCCGGTGCGCAGGAAAACAATTCCGGTGTCGACATAGGCGGGATGAAGGATGACTTGAGCAGGCGCCGCGGAGTGGACGCCGACACCGCGGATCGCCGCACGGTCGCGCAGCGTTGTCTGAAACCCAAACCGCATCTACCGCACCCCGGACTTGCGCCCGGCCCCGATTCACGCTCCCGGCCGCAACGTGGGGCATCCGGGGCCCACGCCGCGTCGCTACCCAAAGCTGCCGATCGCCGTCCGCCCGCCGCCGCCAAAAAGTCCGCCGGCGACTCCTGAAAAGCCACACTAGGGGCGGCCGCCCGAGGCGACAAATCACCTTTGGTGAACAAAAGTTACAATGCGCCCGCGATCGTTCTCTGATATTTTTCAACGTTTTAGAAATTTTACTGTCTCTTAACCGTTGTGGAAAACTCCGGCTGGCGGCGAAGCCCGGGCTTCGCCGCCGACCGACTCAGTTCTGCCGCCGCAGGAACGCCGGGATGTCCAAATGATCGTCTTCCGACACCGGAGGACGCGGAATGGCCCGGCCATTGGCCTCGTGGGCGCCGAGCGAGCGGGCCGCGTGCGGGCGATGTTGAGGACGGCCGGGATCGGCCTGGCCCACGACATGGGGCCGCTGAAGCGGCGTGACCGACGCGGGCGGCGCCGCGGCCGCCGGCGCAGGCGGCGGAGCAGGCTCCTCCTCGTGGCGCGTGATGCCGAACGCGGCGAGCTTTTCGAGCAGCGACCGGCGGCGCGTTTCCGGCGCCGGGACGGACGCCTGCGCCTCGCCGCGCATCGCGCGGAGCTGGTTCTGCGCGACCTGCGGCAAGTCCTCGATCTGCGGCATGCGCGGCGCCCGAGGGGCCGGCTGCTCGGGCGCGGGCGGAATGAATTCCGCGTGCGCTTCGTCGGTTTCGGGGTGAGGCTCGATCGGCTCGGGGAAGGCGCCAAGAGGTCCGGCGTTCTCCTGGCCGAGGCGCGCGGCGGCGGGCTGCTCGCCCTGGCCCGCGCGGGCCGAGCGGAGGGGGGTGAAGGCGCGCGGGCGGGCGAAGGCCTCGGCCCTCGGCTGGACGTTCGCCGGCTCGATCTGTTCGATCGACTCCTGATCGATGCCGGTGGCCACGACAGAAACGCGCACCACCCCGTCGAGCGCCGAATCGAAGGTCGCGCCCAGGATGATGTTGGCCTCCTCGTCGACCTCCTGGCGAATGCGGCTCGCCGCCTCGTCGACTTCGTAGAGGGTAAGGTCGTTGCCTCCGGTGATCGAGATCAGAAGCCCGCGCGCGCCGCGCATCGAGGTCTCGTCGAGGAGCGGATTGGCGATCGCCGCTTCCGCGGCCTGCACCGCGCGCTTGTCCCCCGCCGCCTCGCCGGTGCCCATCATCGCCTTGCCCATTTCGCTCATGATCGAGCGCACGTCGGCGAAGTCGAGGTTGATGAGCCCTTCCTTCACCATGAGATCGGTAATGCAGGCGACGCCGGAATAGAGGACCTGGTCGGCCATGGCGAAGGCGTCGGCGAAGGTGGTCTTCTCGTTGGCGACCCGGAACAGGTTCTGGTTGGGGATGATGATCAGCGTGTCGACCGCCTTCTGAAGGTCGCCGATGCCGGTCTCCGCGACTTTCATCCGCCGCCCGCCTTCGAAATGGAACGGCTTGGTGACCACGCCGACGGTGAGAATGCCCATCTCCCGCGCAGCCCTGGCGATCACCGGCGCGGCGCCGGTGCCGGTGCCCCCGCCCATGCCGGCGGTGACGAACACCATGTGCGCGCCGGCCAGGTGATCGCGGATCTCCTCGAGCGCCTCCTCGGCGGCCGCCTTGCCGACTTCGGGCTTGGAGCCCGCGCCGAGGCCCTCGGTCACCTGAAGGCCCATCTGGATGATCCGCTCGGCGCGCGAGGAGGTCAGCGCCTGCGCGTCGGTGTTGGCGACGATGAAATCGACGCCGGAAAGGCCGGACACGATCATGTTGTTGACCGCGTTGCCGCCGGCGCCGCCGATGCCAGCCACCATGATCCGGGGCTTCAGTTCCCTGAGTTCGGGCGCCTTCAGATTGATCGACATGCTTTGCCTCATCGGTTGGACGCCCACCGGCGCCGATTGGAGTGAACCGCGCTTGCCTTAAAGGCGAGCGCCTCGTACGCGCCTTAGAAACTCTCCTTGAGCCACCGTCCGACCCGCGCCGCGTAGCCGCCCTCGCCATGATGGGGACGGGCGAGCGAGCGGGTGAACTCGAAATATTCGAGGCCGGCCATCTGCGGATAAACCATGAGCCCCACGCTTGCGGCGAAGGAGGGGCTCTTTCCCGATTCCGGCAGCCCTTCGATCCCGAGCGGGCGCCCCACGCGCGCCTGGCTGGACAGGATTTTTCGCGCCAGTTCCGGCAAGCCGGTCAGCTGGCAGGCGCCTCCGGTCATCACCAGCCGGCGGCCGGCGTGGGCCGCGTGCCCCGAGGCGCGCAGCCGGTCGCGCACGAGCTCGAGAATCTCTTCCACCCGCGGGCGGATGATCCGCACCAGCTCCGACTTCGGCAGGTGGCTCGGATGATCCGGGTCGTCGCCGAGCCGGTGGACGGCGATCGTCTCGCGGTCGTCGGAGGGCGAAGCGATGCAGGCGCCGTACAAGGTCTTCAAGCGTTCGGCGTCGCTGACCGAAATGTTGAGCCCGCGCGCGACGTCCCTCGTCACATTGGCGCCGCCGAGGGCGACCGCGTCGACATGGATGAGCCGACCGCCGGAGAACACGCCGACGGTCGTCGAGCCGCCGCCGAAATCGACCACCGCGGCGCCGAGTTCCGCCTCGTCGTCGACCAAGGTCGAGAGGCCCGCGGCGTAGGGCGTCGCCACCATCGCCTCGACCCGCAAATGGCAGCGCTCGATCACCAGCATCAGGTTGCGCGCGGCCGCCGAATCGCAGGAAGCGAGATGAAGATCGACGCCGAGTTCGGCCCCGACCATGCCTTTGGGATCGCGCACGTCCTTGGTCGCGTCGAGCCGGAAGGCGGTCGGAAGCGCGTGCAGGATGGTCCGCCCGGGCTCGGCGGTCGCGGCCGCCGCGGCCTCGAGCACGCGATGGATGTCGCGCTCCGCGACGGTCTTGCCGATGAGGCCTGCGTCCGCGCCGTGGCGGCGCGAGGCGAGGCGCCCGCCTGACATGTTGACAATCACGCCGCCGACCTCGACGCCGGCCATCCGCTCGGCCGCGTCGATCGCCATGCGCACAGCCTGCTCCGCCGCCTCGAGGTCGATCAACCCGCCGCCCTTGACGCCGTTCGAGCGCTGGTGGCCGATGCCGAGCACCTTGCATCGGTGGGTGCGCCCGCGCAGCGCCTCGGACGGCTCCATAGGGGTGAGGCGGGCGATCAGGCAGACGATCTTCGAGGCGCCGACGTCGAGCGCGGAGAGAATGGCGCTCTTGCGCGCCGGGATCTGGCGCATGCGCGGCGCGAGCGATCGCAAGCTCATGGCTTTTCGCCCTTCTTCGCCGCGTGGCCTTCCGCCCAGGCGGCGGCCGCATCCTCGGTCAGGCGCACGAACACCTTGCCCGGAACCCGGAAATCGAGCGCCAGCATGTCCTTGTCCAGGATCCGGGACTGGCGCTGAAGCTTGAGAAGCTCGGCGATCGCGCCTTCGGGATTGTCTTCCGGCAGTTTGATGTCGACGCCGGACTTGAGCCTGAGATTCCACCGCCGCCGCCCGACCAGCACGCCGGCCTCGACGCGGGGCTTCAGTTCGGCCGCCGCGTCGAGGAGCGCGACATATTCGCGCACCCGCTCGTTGGCGCCCTCGCCGACCACGAATGGCAGACCGGCGTAGCGGTCGTCGGCGACGTCGTCGATCGGCGCCCCGTCGGCGGCGATCGCGCGCACGTCTCCGTCCTTCTGCCAGACGGCGTAGGGCGTGCGCTCGACGATGTCGATGACCACCTGGTTGGGGTAGAGCTTGCGCACGCTGGCCTGCTTGACCAGCGGGTTGGCTTCGAGCCGCGCCTTCGCCTCAGCCACGTCGAAGAACGGCAGCGACCGGCTGGCGTCGATGCCGGCGATCGCCAGGATCCTGGGCTCGCTCATATGTGTCGCGCCGGAGACGGTGACCACGGCGACGCCAAGGCCGAGCGCGCGCGCGAGCCAGTCGCCGGCGTGGCTCGCTTCGGCCCCGACCCAGTCGAGCTGGCCGCCTCGCTCGGCGCCCAGAAGCGCCGCGCCGAGGAGGACGAACAGGGTCAGCGCGATGTCGACCTTCAGCGGCGCGGGGCGGTCCAGACGAACGCGCCAGCCGAGCGACGCCCGCGCAGCCCGCTCGGCGCGCAACAGCACCTTGGGCCGAGCGGCTTCGAGCGCAACGGGGGCGAGCGGCGCCCGCCCCGTCCGTTCCCATCCGAATAGTCCGCTCAACTTTCGCACGACCCGCGCCCTACGGAAGTGACAATCGAAGCAGCTTGAGCCGCGACAACCTCATGGGCGAAGTTGTGGCCCTCATAGTAAATATTCGGTTTAAGAATCCTCGACGGGATGGCGTACGAGTCGCGGTTTGAGTCTTTTGCGTCATTTTCCGCCAACGCTTGGGAAGGGTGAGCGCGCTCGCCCACGGCGAGGGACCGGTTCGCGCGATCCGCGACGGCGCGATTCGGCGCCGGGCGCGCCGCCCGCTTTCTCCGCCGGTCCGCGTTTAAGACCGCGAGTGGCTTCATCGCCCGCCGATTCCCGTACTTTGCGCAACACAACGCAGAGTTAAGACACGATTAAATGCAAGGGCTTAACGATGCCTTAACCCAAACGAATCGGGCGACGGAAAAGCGTGGGCTGCCCTGCCCGGATTGTCCGCAACGCTTAAGGCTTTCGCGCTAGCGTCCGTCGGCGCGCGGGCTTCACGCGAACCGCGGCGCTATCGACGGAAAGGCCTCATGTCCGAATCGCTCGACTTCGCGCTTGGGGACGGCGCCCAGCGAGGCGACAGCGCCTTCCTCCTCAATTCCGGCCGCCATCGGCTGGCCTTCGATCCCTTTCCCGGCCGGACGATCCTGCTCGCTTTCCTCGATTCGCTCTCGGGCGCCGCCGCGGAGGCTGCGCTCGCCGTGCTCGAAGCCAATCGGCCCCTCGTTGACGAAGGCAAGGCCGCCTTCTTCGCGGTGGTCTCCGAGAGGGGTTCGGGGCCGGAGATCGGGCTCGAAGCCCGGTTTCCTTCGGTCGTCTTCCTGATGGACGGCGGCGAGATGGCGCGCGCCTTCGGCGCCTACTCGTCATGGGTCGTCCTCGACCCGATGCTGCGGGTGATCGAGGTCGCGCCGCTCAAGGAAGCCGATCGGGCGTTGGCGCATCTGAGCGCATCCGCGTCCTCCAACCCCGGCCCCTGCCCCTGGGCGCCGATCCTCTCGCTTTCAGATGTTTTCGAACCCGAGCTTTGCGCCCATCTCGTAGCCTGCTTCGAGCGCAGCGGGAGCAGGGAGAGCGGCTTCATGCAGGATGAGGGCGGACGCGGGATCGAGAATTTCGACAATGCGTGGAAGCGCCGGCGCGATTTCCATCTGACCGACGCGGGCCTCATCGCCGGCTTGAGGGCGCGCATCGGGCGAAGGATCTGCCCGGAGATCAGGAAGGCGTTCCAGATGCGCCTGACCCGGATCGAGCGCGACCTCGTGGCGCGCTACGATTCCGAGACGGGCGGGCATTTCGGTCCCCATCGCGACGATACGGGCACGTCGGTCGCGCATCGCCGGTTCGCGGTCTCGATCAATCTCAACGCCGATTTCGACGGCGGCGAGATTTCGTTTCCCGAATACGGCCCCCGAAGCTTCAAGGCCGCGCCCGGCGCAGCGATCGTGTTCTCGGCCTCGATCCTGCATCAGGTGTCGCGGGTGACGCGTGGGCGGCGCTACGTGTTCCTGACCTTCCTGTTCGACGAGGAGGCCGAGCGCGTGCGGCAGGCGAATTTGCGGGCAATGCAGGAGGCGGGCCGGCAGCAGTTCGCGGCGAGCGTGTGAGCCGCGCCAAGAGGTCGTCGGCGGCAAGCCGTCATCGCGAGGCGCCCCGTCGGGCGCCGTGGCGATCCAGGGAACGCAGGCGCCCAACGACTCTTGGATCGCTTTACTTACGCTCGCGATGATGACCCGACGCCGACGCGCCTGATCTCCCATTCGAGCGCCACCGCGCTCGTTTCCATGACCCGGCGGCGGACCTCCTCGCCGAGCGCTTCGAGGTCGGAGGCGGTCGCCTGGCCAGTGTTGATGAGGAAGTTGCAGTGCATGGTCGAGACCTGAGCGCCGCCGAGCTTGAGGCCCCGGCATCCCGCCTGGTCGATCAATTCCCACGCCTTGAGGCCGGGCGGATTCTTGAAGGTCGAGCCGCCGGTCTTCTCGCGGATCGGCTGCGAGGCTTCGCGGGCGCGAGTGATGCGCTCCATCTCGGCCTCGATCGCCCCGGGATCGCCAGCGCGGCCCTGGAACGTCGCGCCGGTAAACACGATGTCGTCCGGCGCCAAGCTATGGCGATAGGCGAAGCCCATCTCGGCGTTGGAAAAGGCGCGCCTCGCGCCGGTGCGGTCGAGCCCGCGCGCTTCGATCAGCGCATGCCTGACCTCGCCGCCATGGGCGCCTGCGTTCATGACCAAGGCCCCGCCGATCGAGCCGGGCACCCCGCGCAGGAAGGCCAGGCCATCGACGCCCGCTTTCGCCGCGGCCCTGGCGACGAACTGGTCGGGCGCGGCGGCGCCGGCGGCGACGCGGGCGCCGTCCATGATCTCGACCGCGCCGAAGGCCCGGCCGCCGAGCCTGATGACGACGCCCGGTATTCCGCCGTCGCGCACGATGAGGTTCGAGCCGAGCCCGATCGTCATAACCGGAATCTCGCGCGGCAGGGCGGCGAGCAGACAGGCGAGATCGTCCTCGTCGGCCGGCGAAAACAGGGCCTCGGCCGGGCCGCCGACCCGGAACCAGGTCGCCTCCGCGATCGGGGCGTTCGCGCTGAGGCGTCCGCGCAGCTTCGGCGCCCGCGCCTTCACCTCGTCGACAAAGTTGGACAAGCGCATCGACGGCAAGTCAAGCCTTGTCGAGCGCGGCGAGTTCGCCGGGCAGCGCGTAGGCCCATTGGGTGATGGAGCCCGCGCCGAGGCAAACGACAATGTCGCCTGCATGGGCAAGCGAACGCACCATGCCCGCCAGCTTGCCTGACGCCGGCAGCATCAGCGCGTGGCGATGGCCGTGAGAGCCGATCGCGGCCGCGAGCGCCGCCTTGTCGACGCCTTCGATCGGCTGCTCGCCGGCCGGATAGACGTCGGCGACGATGACGCTGTCGGCGTCGTTGAAGCAGGTCGCGAAGGCGTCGAACAGCGAGGCAAGCCTTGTGAAGCGGTGCGGCTGCACGACCGCGATCACCTTGCCTTGCGCCGCCGCCCGCGCGGCCTTGAGCACCGCGGCGATCTCGACCGGATGGTGGCCATAGTCGTCATAGATCGCGACGCCGTTCCATGTCCCGGTCAGGGTGAAGCGCCGCTTGACCCCGCCAAAGGCGGCGATCGCCTTGCGGATGACTTCGATCGGCGCGCCGAGCTCGTGCGCGACCGCGATCGCGGCGGTGGCGTT
>DATGHB010000253.1:0-6497 GCA_035308265.1 Roseiarcus sp. | reverse complement strand
CCGAGCGAGGCGATCCCGAGCCCGATCGAGAAAAGGTTGAAGCACAAGAGCGCCGCAAGACCGATCAGCGCCTGAGCGACAAGGAACGCCGCGGCGGCGCCGACCGTGACCCGCCCCGACGGCAACGGGCGATTGCGGGTGCGTTCGACCCTGGCGTCGAGCTTGCGGTCGAGAATGTCGTTATAGGTGCAACCGGCGCCGCGCATGGCGATCGCGCCGATCAGAAACAGAACAAGATGCCAGAGGTTAGGTCCTCGATGGAGGGCAAGGCCCGCGAGCGCCGCCGCCTGCCAGCAGGGGGCGAGCAGGAGCTCCCATCCGATCGGCCGGTCGAGACGCGCGAGCTGGACGAAAGGAAGGGCGAAATCGGGCGTCAGCCGCATCACCAGACTTGCCGGCCGGGCGTCCGGCAGGTGGGTCGCCGGCTGAGGCGCTGCGCTCAAAGCGGTCCGGCGGGCAATGGCTGAGCCTGCGGACCGGCCCCGCCGCCCTCCGCCGCCTGCTCCTTCATCTTCTTCATCTCCGCCGCGACCTTGCAGGCCTTGGCGTTGAACGCCGCATTCTTGGCGTGATGTTCCTTGAGCTGGCCGATCGCTTCATCGGGGAATGAACACCAGTCCTTGTTCTTTTCCATGTACGCGATCAGCGCCGATTCGGCCCGGACGAGACCTCCCGACTTGGCGCAGAACGCCGTCGGGTCCATGGGCTTGCCATGAAAGGACTTGGCGAAATCGTTGACGATCTGGAGCTGCGTGTTCCGCGCCTCGGCGAGCTTCTGCATGTCGCCGCCGCAATCCGCATAAGCCGGCCCGATCACTCCGGCGGCCACCAGGAGCGCCGTCGCCGACGCTGAACGCCGTTTCCCATCCACAGCCGTCAACCCCAAATAGCGTTAGCCCAATTTTTCCGCACAAACCCCAAGAAAAAGGCAAAAGCGCGGCTATCTGCCGGGATCGCGAGTTCATCCACGACAGGCGACGGACGGTCGCCTTGGTTCGACACCTATACCCACGCCCGGGACCCATATTCGATGGCGTACCGACCGGGCGCCGAAGCGATCGCCGCCATGCCCGCCAGCACCGCGTCCGCTCGCATTACGAGCCGGGTCGGGATGCGCTTGGCCAGGCCGTCGACCGGCGCCTTGGCCTCGAAGGCCCGGCGGAACGCGGCCTCGTCGAGAAAATCGACCACTCTGGGCAGCACGCCGCCGGAGAGCGTCAGCCCCCCCGTCGATACGAAGGTCACTGCCATGTCGCCGGCGAATCGGGCGACGATATGCCAGTAGAGCCTGAGACTCTGAGCCGCATCTCCTTCGGGGTTGGCCAACGCCGCCGCGGTCACCGCCTGCGGCTCGTGGCGCGGATCGGGCGCTCCCGTCGCCATCATGCGCGCGCGGTGGACGCGCGCGAGGCCCGCGCCGGAAATGACGCTCTCGCTGGTGATGCGCCCGTGCGCGCGCTCGAGATGGGGCCAGAGCGCGAATTCTTGCGGAGAGACCGGCCCGAAATCGATATGGCACGCCTCCGACGAGACTGCGGCGAAACGGCCATCGGCCTCGACCAGCGCTGCGATTCCGAGGCCGGTGCCGGGTCCGAGGATCACCTGCGGCCCTCGCGCCCCGAACTTGAGCGGACCGATGCGGCGCGCCCATGCCTCGGGGATCGCCGGCAGCGACAAGGCCTGCGCCTCGAAATCGTTGAGCAAGAGGCCCTGGGCGAGCCCGGCGCGGCGCGCGGTCTCGGCGCCGTCCATGACCCAGGGCGCGTTGGTGAGCTTGAGCGTCCGCCCGACCACCGGGCCCGCCCCGCACGCGATCGTTGAGCGGGGCCTCGTCCCGAGCTTAGGGACGGCCGCCTCGATCGCCTCGGGCAGCCCGGAATAATCGCCGGTTGCGAGATGCACGACCGGCCCGAGCGGCGCGCCGGGCTCGGGCTGAAGCGCGAAGCGGACGTTGGTGCCGCCGGTGTCGCAGAGGAGAACCGGAAAGGGGAAGGCGAATTCGCTCATCGGCGCCCATAAACGCAAGACGCCGAGCCAATGGTCAAGCGGGGGCACTGGGTCTTGAATTTTCACGTCGCTCAGAACATAAAGAGAACATTATGAGTCGAAACCGTCCACAGAAGAACGCGCCTCCTGTCAACACCGCGCGCCGCGAGCGCGTATCGTGCGCCCCAAGCTTTCAGAGCGAATGAGTCCGCGGCATGAGTCAATTTACGTTCTGCGAATTCTTTGCTGGCGGGGGCATGGCGCGCTCGGGCCTCGGGGATTTGTGGCGCTGCTCGTTCGCCAACGACATCGACGAAAAGAAGGTATCGACCTATCGAGCGAACTGGGGTTCCGACGATATCAAACTTGGTGACGTGGCCAGCCTTGCATTGTCGGATTTGCCGACGGCGCCGGTCGACCTCGTATGGGCTTCATTTCCATGCCAAGACCTCTCGCTCGCGGGAAGCTATCGTGGTCTCGGTCGCGAGCAAGATGGGTCGTGGACTCGATCGGGAACCTTTTGGCCCTTCTGGAGACTCATGCGGAGTCTTATCAAACGTGGCTCCGCGCCACGAACAATCGTCTTGGAAAATGTCTTCGGATGTCTGACGTCCCGCGAAGGGCGGGATTTTGCCGCGATTGCGTCAGCGCTGTCCGAAGCGGATTACAGCTTCGGTGCGGCCGTTATCGACGCGTCTCATTTCGTGCCGCAGTCGCGGCCTCGCGTGTTTTTTATCGCGGCCCACAAAGCCCATACGATTCCAGGTTCCCTTGTCAGGCGAGAGCCTCACGAATTTGGCCATCCCAATTCGCTTGTTCGCGCCTATGAGCGAACCGCACCCCAGGCGAAGACAAACTGGGTGTGGTGGAATATCGCGCGGCCTGCCGCGAGGAACACGGCGTTTGCTGATGTTATCGAAGACGAACCGAGCGGAGTGACTTGGCACACAGCAGCGCAAACGAAACACCTTCTTCAATTGATGTCGCCGCTGAACCGACAAAAGGTCGCTGAGGCAATGCACTGCGGCCGCCGAGCCGTCGGCGCCGTGTACAGGCGCACACGCCCCGGTGAAGATGGTGTAAGTCATCAGCGAGCTGAAGTGCGGTTCGACGACACCGCCGGCTGCCTTCGTACGCCGGCCGGAGGCTCTTCCCGACAAACGATCCTTGTGATCGAGGGGAAGCGCGTCCGATCGCGTCTATTGTCACCTCGCGAGGCGGCGCGGCTCATGGGGTTGAGCGACAGTTATGTACTTCCGGCTCGCTACAACGACGCCTATCACGTCTGTGGCGATGGCGTCTGCGTGCCTGTCGTACGGCACATCGCCGCGCATATTCTCGAACCGACGCTCAAGAATAACGCCGCCGAAACGATCGCGGCGGAGTAGGGCGTGGCGATCGATCTGATGTTTCGGAGGAAGGCGGTTCGCACACTGACGAACCAAATCGGCTGCTACGTGCTTTGCGACCTCGATCAGGTGCCGATTTATGTGGGCCAGTCGATCGACGGGATCCGCTCTCGCGTGAACCGTCATCTGACGTCGGCACGGAGCGACATCATTGCAAATCGTCAGATCGATGTGTGGGAGATTGCGTGGGTCTGGGCTTATCCGGTCAGAGACAAAGCGCAGATCGGCGTCCTTGAGGACGAACTGTTCCATGCGTTCAACGCTAAGTCCACATTGATGAACGGCAAGGTTCCAAAACCACGAGCGAATCGAGTTAGTCCGCCAGAACCGTCACAAAAAATCCAGGTAATGTCCGATGCCGAAATTGCAGAGAAGAAGGACCCGGCGCTTCGCCTTCCGCGGCAGGCAGAACATTATAGTCAGATCGTGGGACACTTTCTCGCAGTCAAGAACTCAAGGGAAATCGCCGGCGCGATCCAGGCGCATTTCGAGCGGCTGCAAAAATATCATCGTCAGTTGCCCGGTCTGGCGATCGAGGTAGAGGGCGACACCGACGACGATTGATACTCGGGGTGCAATGCGAGTGAGCGCGTGACCTACGACCGCTCGGCGGTCATGCGCGCGGTCAAGTCGCGCGACACCGGCGCGGAGCGGGCGGTGCGCGCGCTTCTGCGCGGAATTGCGCCCGGCTACCGGCTGAACCGCGCCGACCTGCCGGGCAAGCCGGACGTCGTTTACATCGGGCGAAAACTCGCCATCTTCGTCCACGGCTGCTTCTGGCACGGGCACGATTGCGCGCGCGGCGCCCGCGTGCCGAAGGCCAACGCCGACTATTGGCGCGCCAAGATCGCCCGCAACCGGGCGCGCGACGAAAAGACGCTCGCCGCCTATGCCGCAATGGGCTGGCGCGCGCTTGCCGTCTACGAGTGCGAGCTCAAGGACAAGGCTCGGCTCGGCGCGCGGCTCGCGGAAGCCCTGCTCCCGAAGTAGGCGGCGTTGCGACAGCGCCGATTCCGCAGCCGCCCATCTTTCGGCCTTGCAACAAGACTGCCGCAGTGCAACATCGACGCCCCATGGCCCTCGCCGCCCCTCTCCCTCGTCTCCCCTCGGACGAGCCCGACAAGGATCGCCCGTTGCGGGAGGACATCCGCCTGCTCGGCCGGATTCTTGGCGACACGGTGCGCGAGCAGGAGGGCGAGGAGGTCTTCGAGCTGGTCGAGCAGATTCGCAAGGCCTCGGTCCGCTTCCATCGCGACAACGAGGCCGCCGCGCGGCGTGAGCTCGAATCCACCCTCGACAGCCTCTCCGCCGAGGAGACGCTCACCATCGTGCGCGCCTACAGCTATTTTTCGCATCTCGCCAATATCGCCGAAGACCGGCATCACATCCGCCGCAACCGCGCCCACGCAGTCGCGGGCTCCGCGCCGCGTCCAGGCTCGCTGGCTTACGCCTTTCAGCGCACGCGCGAGATGGGGGTTAGGCCCGCCGCGCTCGGCGGCTTCTTCGATTCGGCGCTGGTGAGCCCGGTGCTCACCGCCCATCCGACGGAGGTGAGGCGCAAGAGTACGCTGACGAGGGAGCTCGAGATCGCGAAGTTGCTCGACGAGCGCGAACGCCTCGCCGATCCGGCGGAGCTTAAGGCCAACGAGGAGCAGCTGAGGCGCGTCGTTCTGGTCCTCTGGCGCACCAACATGCTGCGCCAGACGAAACTCAAGGTCATTGACGAGGTCGCGAACGCGCTCTCGTTCTACGACTACACGTTCTTCCACGAGCTGCCCCGCCTCTATGGCGGGATCGAAGACCGGCTCGACGCCATTTCCGGCGAGCCGCGCGCAAAGTCGATTTCCTCCTTCCTCCGAGTCGGGTCATGGATCGGCGGCGATCGCGACGGCAATCCGTTTGTGACCGCCGAGGTGCTCAACGAGGCCATGCGGCTGCAGAGCGCGCGGGCGATCAGCCACTACTTGGACCAGCTGCACGAGCTCGGCGCGGAGCTCTCGCTCGCCTCCGATCTCGCTTCGATCAGCGCCGAGCTTGCCGAGCTCGCCGAGACGTCGGACGATTCCGCCGCCGCCCGCCGCAAGGAGCCTTACCGGCGGGCCATCACCGGCATGTATTCGCGCCTCGCCAGGACCGCGAGCGAGCTTGACCATGTCGTTGCGCTGCGCCAGCCGATCGTCGACCGCGCGCCTTATGCCTCGTCTGCGGAGTTCAGCGCCGACCTTGCGATCATCGCGCGGTCGCTGAAGGAGACCAACGCCGGCATTGTCGCCCGCGGGCGTCTGCGCTCGCTTGAGCGCGCGGTCGACGTATTCGGTTTTCATCTGGCGCCGATCGACCTCCGGCAGAACTCGGACGTGCACGAGCGCACGGTCGCCGAGCTCTTCAGCGCAGCCTCGCCAGGGTTCGACTACAAGAGCCTGAGCGAGACCGAGCGCGTGGAGCTCCTCCGGCGCGAGCTTCAATCGCCACGCCCGCTCGTCTCGCCCTTCATCGCTTGTGGAGAGGAGACGACGGGCGAGCTTGCGCTCTTTCGCGCCGCCGCCGTGATCCGGATGAAATACGGTCTCGGCGCGATCCGGACCTCCATCATCTCAAAGACCGACAGCGTCTCGGACATGCTTGAGCTGGCGCTGATCCTCAAGGAAACGGGCCTTATCCGCGCTGGCGAAGCCTCGCTGCACATGGTCCCGCTGTTCGAAACGATCGAGGACTTGCGCGCCTGCACGGGCGTGATGGACCGGCTGCTCGTCATTCCCGAATATCGCCGCCTCGTCGATTCGCTTGGGTGCGAGCAGGAGGTGATGCTCGGCTATTCCGACTCGAACAAGGACGGCGGCTTCGTCACCTCGGGCTGGGAACTCTACAAGGCCGAGATCGGGCTCGTCGAGGTGTTCCGCCGCCACGGCGTGCGCATCCGCCTGTTCCATGGCCGCGGCGGGTCGGTCGGGCGCGGCGGCGGCCCGAGCTACGACGCCATCCTCGCTCAGCCGGGCGGCGCCGTGCAGGGCCAGATCCGCATCACCGAACAGGGCGAAATCATTTCGAGCAAATATTCCAATCCGGAAGTCGGACGGCGCAATCTCGAGATTCTGGCTTCCG
>DATGHB010000252.1:0-4248 GCA_035308265.1 Roseiarcus sp. | reverse complement strand
AACACCGTGTTGCTCGACAACGCGCTGGCCACGATGGGTGCAGGCCTGCCCTCGGCGATGATGGCATCGATCCTCTACCCTGAGCGGAGGGTCATGGCTATCTGCGGCGACGGCGGCTTCATGATGAACTCGCAGGAGCTGGAGACCGCGGTCAGGCTCAAGCTCAATCTCGTCGCGCTGGTGCTGGTGGACCACGCCTACGGCATGATCCGCTGGAAGCAGGCCGTGGACGGTTTCCCGGATTTCGGCATGACCTTCGGCGATCCCGACTTCGCGGCTTATGCGCGTGCGTATGGGGCGAAAGGCAGCCGGGTCGAGAGCGCCGAGGGGTTAGCGCCCGCGCTCGAAGCCGCGTTCATGGGCGGGGGCGTGCATCTCATCATGACGCCGATCGACTATTCGGAGAACGAGCGGGTCCTGGTCGACGAATTGCGCGCCCAAGACGCCACGATCGGCGCCGGCGCTGCGTGACCGGAGAAATCAGGTGTGGTCCGAGCGTGCCGTAAAGAGGGTGAGCGTCCGCTTCGCCGGGCTATCGGCCAGCCCCCTCTTCTGGTGGGCGTGTTTCACGGTCGGTTTTGCAATTGCGGCGGCGGCGCTGCCGACAGACGCATCCTACGATTTCAAGAACTACCACTTTTACAATGGGTTCGCTGCGCTCCATGACCGGCGCGGGCTCGATATCGCGCCTGCGCAGCTGCAGACGAGCTTCTTTTATGGTCTGGACGTCGTTTACTACTGCATATTCGCCGGACTGAACGATCACCCGACGCTCATCAACGTTCTCCTGTCAATCCCGTATTCGGCGGCGGCGACCACGCTATTTCTTATGGCGCGTCTGTTCGCGCGGCCTGCCTTCGCCTGGCCCAATCTGGCGAGCGCCGCGGCGGCGGTCTTCGGACTGACCGGCGCCTCCACTCTTCCGACCTTGGCGACGACAGACTCCGACGTCGTTCCGGGTCTGGCGATTCTGATCGCCCTCGCGCGATGGCTCGCCCTCGAAAGTGCGGGACGCGATACGATCTGGACTGCCCTTTGGCTTGGCGCCGTCGCCGGGATTTCCGTGGGCCTCAAGCTCACCGAGGCGCCTTTGTTCGTCGGCATGGCCTTGGCGATCGCCGCCCAATTTGCCACCGGCAAAGGATCGGCGTTGCGGCGGGCGCTCGCGTTCGGCCTCGGCGGCTTGATCGTTTTCGCGGCGCTCGACGGCGCCTGGCTCTGGGGCAACGCCAAGGCCTACGGAAATCCGATCTTTCCACTTATGAACAATGTGTTCAGGTCGGACCTCGTCGAGCCTACGTCCTGGACCGATCTCAGGTTCATGCCGAAGACGATTCTGATGGCGCTGTTCTATCCGGCGTACTGGGCCTTCCACGCTTCGAGCGACGTCAGCGAATTGGCGATGCGCGACCCGCGCATTCTGCTGGGATCAGTGAGCGCGGTCATCGTCATCGTCGCTTTCGCCGCCCGTTGGCTGCGTGAGCGCGCTGCGCCGCCGATCGGCGGGTTCGAGTCGCTCGCTCTGTTCTTGGCGATTGCGTTCCTTGTCTCCTACGGCTTGTGGGAGAAGGTCTGGTCCATCTATCGCTATCTCGCGATTCAAGAGAGCCTGAGCGGAGTTCTGGTGCTTGCCGCCCTGCCGATGGCGTTTGGAGCGCGGAGCAAGCCGCTGCTCGTCTTTGCCCTGTTCGCGCTGGTCGTCGTCTGGGCGGCGCGAACGACGCAATATCCATGGTGGGAACGCGCCCAACGCGGCCCGCAGGCTGTCACCGTCCAGGCGCCGCCGCTTGAATCGGACGCGATGGTTCTCTTCCTCGATCCCCAGCCTTACGCCTACCTTATCCCTTCGATGCCGAACACGACGCGCGCCATCGGCGTCAACAACAACCTCGTTCATCCAGGAGCTTCAGGCAGGTTGTGGAGCATCATCGAGGAGGCTGTACGCGATCATCACGGACCGCTATGGGGGGTTGAAGACCCCCAGGATCAGCCGGGCGCCGCCGATGCCTCTTTGAGCGGTCTGGGCCTCGCTCGTGACGGAGAGTGCGCTGCGCTGATCACCAACATGGAGACGGCGGGACGGGTAAGGATCTGCAAGTTGCGACGGGAACAGACCCAGTGACGCCCAAAAATTGCGCGGCTCCGCTGACGATCGCGGTTCTCGTACCCTGCTACAACGAAGCCCGAACCATCGCCGGCGTCGTGCGGAGCTTTCGTATGAGCCTGCCCGAGGCACGGATTTATGTCTACGACAACAATTCAACCGACGGCGCCGCGGAAGTCGCGCGCAAGGCTGGCGCGATCGTGCGAAGGGAGCGCCGCCAGGGCAAAGGGTACGTCGTCCGCCGAATGTTCGCTGACGTTGAAGCCGACATTTATGTGCTGGTCGACGGCGACGGCACCTATGACGCGGGAGCGGCGCCTCGCCTGGTCGGGGAGCTTCTCGCTGGCCCTTTCGATCAAGTCAATGGCGTCCGTATTCATAAATCCGCCCGAGCCTATCGCGCCGGCCATGTCGTCGGCAACAGACTGCTCTCCGGACTCGTATCCTTGATTTTTGGCAAATACGGGCGCGACATGCTGTCCGGGTACAAGGCGCTGTCCCGCCGCTTTGTAAAGTCCTTTCCCGCGATGAGCACGCGCTTTGAAATCGAAACTGAACTGCTCGTCCACGCCCTCGACCTCGACCTGCCGATTTCTGAAGTCGAAACCGATTATCGCGAGCGCCCCGAAGGATCGGTGAGCAAACTATCGACGGTCAAGGACGGGTTGCGAATTCTTTGGCTGATCCTGCACCTCGTGCGCGACCTCCTCCCGTTGCAATTTTTCTCTTGTGTCGGCGCAGCATTCGTTATTGCCTCGATCGCATCCGGGATTCCGGTCATTCTGGAATTCTTCGCCACCGGCCTCGTTCCACGCTTGCCGACGGCGGTGTTGGCGGTCGGCCTCATGCTTGTCGGGATCATCGCGGTCTTCACCGGCCTGATCCTCGACAGCGTCGCGAAGGGACGACGGGAAATCAAACTCCTTGCCTATTTGAGCGAGCCGCCCTTCCCCGGCGACACGGCTTAGTCTCTAGAACTGCACTTCCAGCCTCAGCTTGGCGAGCTCGCGGGGGAACTGGTCGAAGTCGAGCCGGCCCGCCGGCGCCTGGACGAGGAAGGCGGCGGAGAGGTCGATCTTCTCGTTGATCTGGTAGTGGAAGGTCGGGCCGAGATAGACCGCCTGCCCATCGAACTCGCGCGGAACGAGGCCGCCATAGGCGCGGTCATAGTCGGCTTCCGCCCCGAACATGAGCGGCGGGGTGAAGCGCCAGGAGAGCGCGGCCGAAGCGGAAAGGATGGACGTGTCCTGCAACGGCTGGCCGGGGAGCCGGGCGCCGTCCGGCGCGTAGGCGAGATTGACCGCGCCATAGAGGCGCCGGTCGCTCGAGATGACGTCCGCGACAGCGCGGAAGGTCGTGCTGAAATCGGCGGCGCTCTGCCCGGCCTCGGCGATCGAGTTCCACTCCGGCTCGGCCGTCAGCGTCACCTGGATCGGCGCCTCCGCTGTCCGGTGGATGACAACGTAGCGGAACTCGACCGAGGCGCCCATAAAATTGACGCCCGCGAAATCGGGCAGGCCGGGCACGCGCTGGACATCCTGGCCGAGCACATGGGCGCCGAACTCCATCCCAAGCGAATCGGTCAGCGTGGGTTCGAAGATGAATTCCTGTTCGATTGAACGGTAGAGGCCCTCCGCCTCGCCGAAGGACCCCGTGGTCTCGAATTCGAGCGACCGGTCGCCCTTCTCGCCAACATCCGCCCCTTCGAGGAAGCCGAACAGGTTCTTGGTGTCGAGCGCGTAGAAGGGATTGTCCGGATCTCCCGCGCTCGGGGGCTGGTCGTCATCCGCTGCGGCGAGGCAGGGAGCCCAGGCGAGAACAAGAGCGATACCGATAGATCCAAGCTCGCGGCGCAGTCGATGGCGGCGAGCGCCCGACATCCTTCCTCCTCGCAACCCTCGTTCGCCCCTCCGGTTTCAGTTCGACGAACGCTGAGCGTCCCGGCTCGGCATCGGAGCTAGGCGACGTGGCGGTTGAGAAACCCTAAGGTCTTCTCATTGAACTCGCTCACCCGTTCATAGATCGCGGCGTGGGCGCACATCTCGAAGATGACGAGGTCGCTGTTCTTGATCCCGCTCGTCAACGGCTCGACGAAGCGGGTCGAGGTCACCATATCGTGCTGGCCGAAGGTGATTTGCGTCGGC
>DATGHB010000251.1:0-7530 GCA_035308265.1 Roseiarcus sp. | reverse complement strand
AAACCGCCGCGACCATGCCGTTCAAACGCATGCTCACCCCCGACGACGTCGCGCGGCTTGCGCTGTTTCTTTTGTCGGACGCCTCGGAGCCGATGACCGGCGCCCTCATCGACTACGCGCAGTTCGTGTTCGGCGGACTGGAATAAGTCTCGCGCCCGCGAAGAATTTCAAGTTGCGCAAATGGCGGGTCACCCGCGTCAGTTTCGAACATATGCACATGGGCGACCGTTTGCGCGAAGTCCATCAGTATCCGAACGCAGAGATTGGGGCCTGTGCGACCGGCGACGAGGTGGAGGATGGCGGACGCGATCGCCCGCTCTGCCGCACCGCGCAGCGCATCGTCCGGCGCCTGTGATAGGCTGGGGCGGGGGAGGGAGCGCGATGGCGAAGAGACCCGCTCACGTATCGAAACCGCCGCCGCGCCCGCTCAAGCTCGATCCCGAGCGCGCCAGGCGCGCCAACCGGCCGTATGCAATCGTCGACATCGGCTCGAACTCGATTCGGCTCCTGGTCTATGACCAACTTGGCCGGGCGCCGATGCCCAGGTTCAATGAAAAATCGCTCGCCCGCCTCGCCGAGGGGCTGCCCGAGACCGGCGCGATCGCGCCGGATCATTTTCGCCGCGCGGTCGAAGCGGTGCGGCGATTTCGCGCCATCGCCGACGCGATGGGGGTCAGCAAAATCGACGCGGTGGCGACCGAAGCCATGCGCCGCGCGTCCAACGGGCAGAAGCTCGCCCAGGCAATCGAGGCGGAGTCCGGGCTGAAGGTGCGCATCCTGAGCGGGGGCGAGGAGGCGCGGTACGCGACGCTCGGGGTCATTTCCGGGTTCTTCCGGCCGGTCGGATCGGTCGGCGACATGGGCGGGGGCAGCCTCGAAGTCGGCGAGGCGATCGACGACCGCGTGGGCGACCGCTGGGTCTCTCTTCCGCTCGGCGCGCTGCCGGTCGAAGCGATGCTGTCTCGAGGCTTGCCGGCGGCGAAAAAGCGGATCGACGAGATCCTGCGACAGAACCTGCCGCGCGCGCTGGCCGCGCCTGTGTTCTATCCGGTCGGCGGCGGCTGGCGGGCGCTGGCGAAAGCGCACATGGAGGCAGTCGGCGCGCCGGTCAAGGTCGTGCACGGCTATAGTCTGAAGCCCGCCGAGGCGCGCGAATTCGCGCGTGCGATCTCAAAACTTTCTCCGGCCAAGCTGGCGGCGACGCCGGGCGTGACGGAGCGCCGGGCGCGCACCCTTCCGTCGGCTGCCCTCACGCTCGACCGGGTGCTGAAACATCTCCAGCCCGAGCGCGTCGTCTTTTCCGCTCTCGGCTTGCGCGAGGGACTTCTTTATTCGCAGTTGAGGCGCGAGGAGCAATACCGGGATCCGCTCGTCGAGGGCGCCCAGCTCATCGGCCTGCCGCTCGCGCGGGTGCCGGAATTCGCGCCCGAGCTCGTGTCATGGACCGAGCATCTCGTTTCCGGAGAAACCGCGGCCGAGAAGCGGCTGCGGGTCGCGGTCTGCGCGCTTTCCGACATCGCGTGGCGGGACGCGCCTGACCTTCGGGCCGAGGAGAGTTTTCGTCGACTCATCGAGTTTCCGTTCATCGGCGTCACCCACCCGGAGCGGGCGTTCATCGCCGCCGCCATTCACGCCCGCTACGTGGGCCGGCCGGACGCGCCGTGGCTGAGCCCGGCGATCAAGCTCCTGACGGCGGCCGAACGCCGCCAGGCGCAGATCCTCGGCCGCGCCATCCTGCTCGCCTACCGCTTCTCCGGCGGCGTGCCGGCGGTGCTGACAAGCGCGCGATTGCGCATCGAGCCGAATGGCGTGCGGCTCGAAGTCGCGGCGGCCGCGCGCGCCCCCGACAGCGAAGTGGTGAGCGAGCGGCTCAAGCTCCTGGCCAGCGCCATCGGGGTCAAGCGAAGCGAGGTCGTCGACATCGGCGCGCCGTCGCGGCCGATCGCGTAGAAGGCCTCCGTTTCCTCGCGTGGCCGCAGTCCCGCAGCGCGAGGATACGGTGGATCACAGATGGCGCCGGAATGCTCGCGAATGGCGCGGCGCCGCGGACTCGTTCCGCCCGGCCGCGCTACCAGAGCGTATAGCCGCCGTCGATGACGAAGGCGGCGCCGGTGACGTAGCTCGAAGCGGGGGACGCGAGAAAAACCGCGAGCGGGCCGATCTCCTCCGGCTCGCCGGGGCGGCCCATCGGAATGGCGCTGACGAAGGTCTCGATCACCGCCGGGTTCGTTTTCGCCCATTCCCGGTTCGGCCCGGTCATGAACAGCCCGGGGCAGATGGCGTTGACGGTCACGCCGCGCGGCGCCCAGTCGGCGGCGATCGCGCGGGTGAAATGGATGAGCGCCGCTTTCGCCGTCTCGTAGTGGCGCCCACCGATGCCGCGATTGGCGATCATGCCGCTGATCGAGGCGATGTTGATGATCCGCCCCTCGCCGCGCGCCAGCATCGGAGCGCCGATCATCCTGGTGCAGATGAAGCCATGGGTGAGGTTGAGGTCGATCAGGCGGCGCCACGTCGCAAGGTCGGTCTTCTCGATCGGCACATCGACGCTGCGCCCGCCGACATTGTTGACGAGAATGTCGATCGGCGCCCCTTCCGCCAGCACGCGCCGGCACAGATCCTCGCAAGCCGCGGGATCGCCGACATCCGCGGGATAAGTCCGGACGTCGCGTCCGCGTTCGCGCACCTCCTCCGCCGCGCGGTGAAGCGCGTCGGGATCGCGCGCCGCCAGCGCAACGTCCGCGCCAGCCTCCGCGAGCGCGAGCGCGATGGCCCGGCCAAAGCCGCGGCTTCCCCCGGTGATGAGCGCGCGCTTGCCGTCGAGCCGGAAGCGATCGAGCACGGTCATGACGCCACCCCCCAGTCTTGCCGATTTCATTTTACCTGATAACGTTCAGACGCAAATTGTCGAAGCGCGGGCTTGAGGGGCGGGAATCAAGCCGTGTTTCGGGCCGATTGCTCGAAACGCAGGGACGCACCAGAGGAGGAAACAGATGAATGAACGCAATGAACAGGAGCGCCTCTTTCGGGAGGCCTTGCGCCGCGAACTCGCCGCGGGCCGCATCGACAGGCGTGAATTCCTTACCCGCAGCCTGATGGCCGGCCTGGGGGCGGCCGGCGTCGGCGCGCTCGCCAAGTCGGGCATCGATCCCGCTTTCGCCGCCGACAGCCGCCCCCTGACTCCGACCGTCTACCAGTGGATCCAGGACCTGCATCCGGCCATCCCGGAGGTCAACAAGAGGTTCCCCGGCATCAACTACCAGATCGCTCCGGTCGAGGGCTTCGGCATCGAGCGCTTCGTCGCCGAGGCCAAGAACAAGGAGAGCACGTGGGACGTCTATATCGGGCAGACGCCGTTCGTGGAGATGTCGGCTTTCATCAAGGCCGGCGTGATCGAGCCATGGGACAACTACATCCCGAAGGACGTGATCGACGACATCATTCCGTCGATCCGCGCCGAATGCACGGTCGACGGCAAACTCTACAGCTGGCCGTTCCTGCTCGACGTGATCGGCTCGGCCTGGCATTCCGGCATCACCACGAAAGCGGGCCTTGCCGACGCCGCGCCCGCGACCTGGGACGATTTCCTCGCCGGCGCGAAGACGATCGTCGACAAGAAGGCGGCGCCGTGGGGCGCGACCTTCGATTCGCACGGCTGGCGCTCGCTCGTGCCGATCACCCACAGCATGAGCACCAAAGTCTACACGCCCGAAGGATTGTTCGACTTCACGAGCGAGCCGGCGATTGACGCGCTCAAGCTCATGAAGGAGATCATGGCCTATTCGAATCCGGACATCCTGCTGGAAGGCGCGTCGGATGCCGGCGTGAACGGCACGCCTGATGAAGTCGCCTTCGCCGCTCAGCGCGTCGGCCTCTATTTCAAGTATTTCAACGCCCCCCTGCGTATGGCCGCGAGCTGGGACGATCCGAAGCTCCTGCACCTCGGCCCCCTGCCGAAATTCAAGAACGGCGAAGGGTCGACCGTGTTCTGGACGACGGGGTGCGCGCTGTTCAAGTACGGCCAGAACAAGGAGAAGGCCGCCGAGTACATCAAGGCGCTGACCTACGATCCGCAGATCTGGAAGGATTCAATCGTCGGCACGCCGGGCGTTCATCCCGGCCAGCTTCCCCCCTACAAGTCGATCTACGCGGACTGGGACGCGAAGAAGCCAGACTGGATGCCGCCTTTCGTCGGCCTCGTCCGCAGTCAGTTGGACAAGGCGAAGGCGATCGACAACAACCTGTTCGGATTGCAGCAGTTCGTGATCGGCAAACCGATCTGGGAGACCTACCTCAAGGGCCAGGAGCCGGATCCGAAGGTCGCCATGGCGAAAGTGACAGCCGCCGTTCAGGCCGAGATGAAGAAGGGCTGAACCAGCGATGTGGCGAGGACCCGCGGGGCGTGGCGAGCCCCTGGTCCTCGCCTCAATCCTTGGGCGGGGCGCGCCGCGCGGTCGCGGGCGCTGCCTGTTTGTCGTGAGACAAGGGGATGTCGAGCGTATGTTCGCCGCGCGCAGGCCTCTCGCAGGCGCTTTGGCAAGTTGGATTGGCGCATGGCGCAGGCGATAGCAGAGGGCGGCGCTGACCTCGGAGCACGGACGGCGCGGAGCCCGATCGGGCTCTGGCGCAGGGGCGGCGAGTGGCTGTTTCTCGCCCCCGCGCTCGTCTTCTTCGTCGGCTACCAGGTCTGGCCGATCTTCCGCGTGCTCTGGCTGAGCTTCACCGACTTCCAGTTCCTGTCGGACAAGCCCGCGCACTGGGTCTGGTTCAGGAATTATGCGCAGGCGCTCACCGACCCACTGATGTGGACGAGCCTCGGGCGGGCGGCGCTGTTCACCATCATGTTCCTGCCCGGAACGATCATCCTGCCTCTTCTCCTGGCGATTCTGGTCGACCGCGTGGCGAACCAGCGTCTCGCCACTGTCTATCGCGTGATCCTGCTGATCCCGGCGGTCATTCCGAGCACGCTGATCTTCGTGCTTTGGAAGTGGATGTACAATTACCAGAGCGGCCCGATCAATCACCTGCTGGTCAACACGTTCGGATTGTTCACACTGCAAAACGCGCCGCAATGGCTCGGCGGCACGGCGCTGACCCTGCCGGCCATTGCGATCATGGAGATCTGGTGGGGCCTCGGCTACCACACGATCTTCTTCATCGCCGGCCTGGCGGCGATACCCAAGGAATTGAATGACGCCGCCCGAATCGACGGCGCAAGCGAATGGCAGGTGTTCTGGCATGTGACACGGCCGGGGCTCGCCCCAATCATGATGATCCTGGTCGTCTTGCGTTTTGGCTCGGCGATGGCGGTGATCGACGAATATCTGATCTTCGGCGGCTTCAACCGCGCCTCGCCCACCTACACGTGGACGATGTTCATGTACGACCAGGCGTTCCATACCGGCCTCTGGCGCCAGGGCTATGCCGCCTCCATCGGCATGATCGGCGCCATCGCAATGATGTTCGTCATGGCGGGGCTCATCTGGATCTTCCGTCCGAGGGGCTGACCATGACGCTCGAAGCCGATAGCGCCGACGCGATCGCCCTGCGAGAGGAGAAATCCTCGTCGGTCGGTAGCGTCGCGCTTCGCCACGCGGTGATCAATCTTTTCAATCTCATCATCCTGCTGCCGCTGGCCTGGGTGCTGATGATGTCGATCAAGTCGCTTCCCGACGCGATGCAAGGCAATTTCTGGCCGAAGCGTTTCGATTTCACCCACTATGGCTTCGTCTTTCAGCACATCGCGACGCTGCCGATCAACTTGTTCAACAGCATCTATGTGACGGCCGCCACGGTGCTCATCACCACCTTCTGCGCGGTGCTCGCCGGCTACGCGCTCGTGCACATCAAGCCGATCGGCGCCGGGTTGATCGTGACGACGCTGCTCGTTTCGCTCTATTTCCCGGTGCGCGTCGTTTCGCTCATCAGCATCTATCAAACCCAGCATTGGCTCGGCCTCATCAACAATACCGCCGGCCTGATTTTGCCCTATGTGACGCTGCAGCTTGCAATCAGCATCCTGATCATGCGCAGCATGTTCCAACTGGTTCCCCACGAGATGTTCGAATCGGCCAGGATCGATGGGGCCGGTCACTGGCGCGCGCTCTGGGAGATCGGGATTCCCATGGTGCGCAATGGCCTTGTGGTCATTTTCATCGTCAATTTTGTCGCAGCTTGGGGCGAATATCTGTGGTGTCTCACGCTCATCGACGACGAGGCCAAACGAACGATGCCAGTGGTCCTCGCCGCGGCCCAGGCCGGTCAGGGGCAGTGGGCGTGGCCGAACCTCGCCGCGGTCTATGTGATCGTCGTCACTCCCGGCATCGTGGCGTTCACGCTGGCGCAGAAGCTCTTCTTCAAGGGGCTTCTGGAGGGGGCGCTCAAGGGGTGACGCCGGCCCGATGGCCGGGTCGCGGCTTCTCAAGGATCGATCATGACATTCAGTGGCAGGGTGGTCGCCATCACTGGCGCGGCGGGAGGAATCGGGCAGAGCCTGTGTCGGGTGTTCCTGGACGGGGGCGCGAAGATCGCCGCGCTCGACAGGAAGGAGAGCCTCGAAGGGCTCGCGGCCGAACTCAAGGTCGAGCCGGCCAATTTCGCGCATGCCGTGGCTGACATCACCGATCCGGCGGAGGTCGAACGCGCCTTCGCGGCGCTTGCCGGGGCGCTCGGCCCGATCGACATTCTGGTCAATAACGCCGGCGGCTCGGGCCACCCCACCTTCGCCCGCACCGATCCCGCCGGCTGGCGGAACGAAATCGACCGCAACGCGAGCAGCGCGTATTATTGCGCGCACGCCGTCCTCCCCGGCATGCTGGCGAAGCGCGCGGGCAGCATCGTTGGGGTCGGATCGGTCAACGGCTTGAGCGCTCTCGGCGATCCCGCCTACAGCGCGGGCAAGGCGGCGATGATCTCGCTCACCCGGTCGCTGGCGCAGGAATATGGCCGCCACGGGGTCCGGGTGAACATCGTTCTGCCGGGCACCGTGCGGACCCCGGCGTGGGAGCGCCGCACCGCCAAGGACCCCAAGGTCCTGGAGACACTGCGGCGCTGGTATCCGCTCGGCCGGATCGTCGAGCCGATTGACGTGGCGAGGGCCGTCGCGTTCCTGGCTTCCGACGCCGCCTCGGCGATCACCGGCGTCGCCCTGCCGGTCGACTGCGGCCTCACCTCCGGCAACATGGTGATGGCGCGCGAATTGACGCTCGAGGACTTTTGAGGAGCGTGGCCGAGATCGAAACCATCCTTCACGATGAATCCATGCGGTAGACTCTTCGGGCATTGTCGTGGAAAAGCGCGCGCTGTTCGTCTTCGGAGAAATCCTGGACGATCGCCTTGAAACCGTCGAAGATGGCGTCGAAGGTCGTCCACAATCTCCCGACCGGGAAGTCGCTGCCGAACATCGAGCGGTCGACGCCAAAGCTTTCGATGCAATGCATCGCGACCTCGCGCAGGCTTTCCGGCGTGGGACTTGGATCGTAGGCGGTCAGCGCCGATATTTTGACGCTGACGTTCGGCTCGCGCCCCAGC
>DATGHB010000250.1:0-8085 GCA_035308265.1 Roseiarcus sp. | reverse complement strand
ACCCCGTTCGCCCGCTTCCCGCCTGACCTCGCGCCATTCACCGGGATCGATCGGCGGGAAGCGCGCTTCGCCCTCGGCGTCGAGCGCAACCTCGGTGATGAAGAGGCGGCTCGCGCGCTTAATCGTCTGCGCATAGATCTCAGCCCCGCCGGCGATAACGATCTCGTCCGCTTCCATCACGCGGGCGCGCTCATCGGCGAGATCGAGCGCAGCGTCGATCGCGTGGGCGACCAGCACGCCCGGCGGGAGAAACGCGGGATCGCGGGTCACCACGATCGTCTCGCGCCCGGGGAGCGCGCGCCCGATCGACGCGAAGGTCTTCCGCCCCATCACCATGGGCTTGCCCCAGGTCAGGGCCTTGAAACGCTTGAGATCGCTCCGCCACGGAATCCCGCCGCCCGCGCCGATGACCCCATTGCGCGCGACCGCCGCGACGAGGACGAGGGGCGGGTCCCTCACACCGCGACCTTGGCCTTGATCGCCGGCCACGGATCGTAGCCCTCGAAGCCGATCGCATCGGCGTTAAGGTCGAAGATCGAGCCGACGTCGCCGAGCACGAGGCGGGGCGGCGGACGAGGCGCGCGGGCGAGCTGGGCGCGCGCCTGATCCTCGTGGTTCAGATACAGATGCGCGTCGCCGAACGTATGCACGAACTCGCCCGCTTCGAGCCCGCATTCGCGGGCGATCAGATGGGTGAGCAGCGCGTAGCTTGCAATGTTGAACGGCACGCCAAGAAAAATGTCGGCCGAGCGCTGGTAGAGCTGGCACGACAGCCTGCCGCGGTTCACGTAGAATTGGAACAGGCAATGGCAGGGCGCAAGCTTCATGCGCTCGATTTCGGCCACGTTCCAGGCCGACACGACGAGCCGGCGCGAGTCGGGGTTGCGCTTGATTTCGTCGATCACCCAGGCGATCTGATCGTATGTCCGCCCGTCAGGCCCCTCCCACGCGCGCCATTGCTTGCCGTAGACGGGACCCAGATCGCCGTTCTCGTCAGCCCACTCGTCCCATATGGAGACGCCATGCGCCTTGAGATAGGCGACGTTGGTGTCGCCGTGCAGGAACCAGACGAGTTCCCGCACGATCGATTTGATGTGCAGCTTCTTGGTGGTGACAAGCGGAAAGCCTTGGGCGAGATCGAATCTGAGCTGCCGGCCGAACAGCGAACGCACGCCGGTGCCGGTGCGGTCGTCCTTGGCCGCGCCATTCTCCAGCGCCTCGCGCATGAGATCGAGATAGGCCTTCATCGCGGCGGTCCCTTACGCCTGATCCGCCGCCAGCTCTATACCGATTCGAGACCCTCCGCGCGCCCCGACCAGCGGTCAGTGCAGGCTCACCGTCTCGAGCTCGTTCTCCCAGGCGTTGGCGATCGCGGCGTCCTTCGAATCGGTCAGCATGATCGGTGAGCCGTCGGCGCCGAGCAGGGCGAAAAGCTTCAGTCCCGGACGCATGGCCGGAGCCTGGGGGAAGAGGCGGGCGACGTCTTCGGAAGCGATCGTCTTCACATAGGCGAGAGATCCGTCGCCAAGATGGGCGAATTCCTGAGGCGTCAGATCCGGCGTCCCGGCCATCGTCTTCGTGCTTTCCGGCCTCATCGCTTGACTCCGCTTTAACCCCGTACGCCGCGGCCACTCAGGGCCCACCGCTCAACGCGCGCATGTCAATCGCGCGCCACGATCGTAATCTTCCGCACCATCCGCTCGGGCTGCGGCCGAACGAGATCGACCGAGAGCAACCCTTGCGCGAGTTCGGCGCTCTTGACCTGCATGCCCTCGGCAAGGACAAAGGCGCGCTGGAACTGCCTGGCGGCGATGCCGCGATGCAGATATTCCCGCATCTTCTCCTCTTTCTGCCGGCCGCGGATCAGGAGCTGGTTCTCCTCGACCGTGACCTCGATCTGGTCCTCCGCGAATCCGGCCACGGCAAGCGTAATGCGCAATCTTTCCGGCTCGCCGCCGTTCGCGGCGATCCGCTCGATATTGCAGGGCGGATAGCCATCCGTCCCGGTCTTCGAGACCTTATCGAGCGCTCGCTCCAAATCGTCGAAGCCGAGCAGCAACGGAGAGGTCAGCGCCGTCACACGCACCATGGCCGAAGCCCCCTTTCAGGCGCTTCCCGGAACTTCAGGCCTTCACCATAAGCGCCCGGTCCGGTTCTTGCCGTTAACCATCCGGACCCATGCAAAGTTCCGGACCCGGTGGATATAAGGCCTGCTCTCCGCCGTTCAAGACGTTGGCCGCAGCAGCGGAAGACCTGCGGCCGGCGATGTTTACGACAATTCCGTTAAAATGCTGCGCTCGAAATCTGAACCAATCGTTTATGCTTGGCGTCTTCGGGCCGGAGGACCAGGGTTCTTGACGAGGAACAAGTTGGGTTTAGGCAGGCTCGGAACCAAGCGACAATGCTTGGCCTGCGGCGCAAAATATTACGATCTCAACCGCAAGCCGCCGGTCTGCTCGCGCTGCGGGGCGACGCCTGAGCCGAAGCAGGCGACCGGACAGGCGGCGACGGGTCATCCGGCGGGGCGGGCGCCGCCCTCCCCCGCGGCCCCCGCCCCGCCTTCGCGGCCGATCGGCCGCGAATGGTCGCGCGAGCAGGCGGCGGCGATCGACGAGGTCGGCCGGTGGCTCAAACGGGGCGAGCCCCAGGTGTTCCGCCTCTTCGGCTATGCGGGCGTCGGCAAGACGACGCTCGCCCGCCACATCGCCGAGGGCGCGCGCGGCGAGACGGCGTTCGCCGCCTTCACCGGCAAGGCCGCGTTGGTGATGCGCTCGAAGGGCTGCGCGGGCGCAACCACCATCCATGCGCTCATCTACCGCGCGACCGAGGGCGCCGAAGGCGCGCCCACCTTCACCCTCAACGCCGACGGGCCGGCCTCGAAGGCGGGGCTCATCGTGATCGACGAGTGCTCGATGGTCGATGAGGAGCTCGCGCGCGACCTTCTCTCGTTCGGCAAGCCGATCCTGGTGCTGGGCGACCCGTTCCAACTGCCGCCGGTCAAGGGCGGCGGTTTCTTCACTGACGCCGCGCCGGACGTGATGCTGACCCGGATCCATCGCCAGGCGGAGGACAATCCGATCATCCGCCTGTCCGAAGTCGTCCGTTCGGGCGGCGATCTCGCGCTGGGCGACTACGGCGAGACGCGCGTCATTCCGCGCGCCGCGGTCGATGCGGATGATGTGCTCGGCGCCGATCAGGTGCTTGTCGGAGTCAATCGCACCCGGCGCGCTTACAACCAGCGCATGCGCGACCTCAAAGGGTTCGCCGAGCCTCTGCCGGTCATCGGCGACCGGCTGGTGTGCCTGCGCAACGACCGCGCCAAGGGCCTTATCAACGGGGGCTTGTGGCGGGTCGAGACGCTGGGCGGCGTCAGGAAGGACTTCGTCAGGATGACCCTGCGCCCGGAGGACGAGGGCGCCCGTCCGGCGGTCAAGGTCGCGGTGCTGAAAGCCTTCTTCGAGGGCAAGGAGGGAGAACTCGGCTTCGCGCTAAGGCGAGAGTCGGACGAGTTCGACTACGGCTACGCGCTCACCGTCCACAAGGCGCAGGGGTCGCAGTGGGACGACGTTATGCTGTTCGACGAAAGCTTCGCCTTCCGCGAGCATCGGGCCCGCTGGCTCTACACCGGTCTCACGAGGGCGGCCAAGAGACTGACCGTGGTGAGGTGAGAGCGCGCGGATCAGCCCGGTCCCCGAAAGGCCATCGACATCGGCCTCGCCCTGCTGGTAGAACTGACGTTGCGGCGCCGGAGACATTCCTATGCGTAGTTCCCTTGCGACAGGGGCGGCCCGCGTCTGCGCCGCGGCGACGCTCATCTTCTCCCTTGGCCTCGCCCCCTCCTATGCCCGCATGGGCGGGCCCGGCGGAGGGTCATTCGCGCGCCCGGGACTGGGCGCCGGGCATTTCGCGCCCCACGGGTTCAACCGGCGCTTTGACGGCGGCCGTTTCGGCTTCCATCGCTTCGGGCCGAACCGGTTCGACCGTTTCGTCTTCAACCGCTTCAACCGCTTCGGCTTCAACCGCTTCGACCGCTTTGCCGGCAATCAGCTGTTCATCGGCGGCGTGGGTTGCTGCGGTTGGGGCGGATGGGGCGGCTTCCCGGTTTCGACCGGGGCCTCCGAGCCGGTCGTCGTGGGCGGCGGCGCGCCGGTCATCATCAACATCAGCGCCGATCCGAAGTCAGGGGACGCCGGCGCCGGTTCTGGAGGCTGTATCACCCACAAGCTGATCTACGACGGCGACGGCAAATATGTCGGCGAGAAACAAAGCTCGCAGTGCTGATTGAAGCAGGCCGCGCCCAGCGCTCGCGCGGCCCCTCGCTTTTGCGCTGAAACCGTGAGGCGATAAAACCCTCGCTCACGCCGCCGCGCCGGCGGCGCGAGCAGTCTCAGGCAGGGAGAGCGGGATGGACGTCGGTTTTATCGGGCTTGGCCAGATGGGTCGGGCGATCGCGCTCAATCTCGTCAAGGCCGGACACCGCGTCGCCGCCTATAACCGCACCCGCGCCAGGGCGGAGGCGCTCGCGTCCGAGGGCGCGGAAATCGCCGACAGCGTGGCTGACGCCGCCCGCCGCCCGGTCGTCATTACCATGCTCGCGGACGATCACGCGGTCGAAGAGGTCTTTTTCGGAGAAGGAAAGGGACTCTCGGCGCTTGGCGCGGGCGCAGTCCACATCTCCATGAGCACGATCAGCGTCGCGCTTTCCGAGCGGCTCGTCGAGGCGCATCGAAAGGCAGGTCACGCCTATGTCGCGGCTCCCGTGTTCGGCAGGCCCGAGGCCGCGGCGGCGGCGAAGCTGTTCGTCGTCGCGGCGGGCCCTCAAGAAACGCTTACGCGTTGCCAGCCCCTGTTCGACGCGATCGGCCAGCGGACCTTCGTCATCGGCGACAAACCGCCGGCGGCCAATCTGGTCAAGCTCAGCGGCAACTTTCTCATCGCCGCGATGATCGAATCTTTGGGCGAGGCCGTGGCGCTTGTCCGCAAGGGAGGCGTCGACCCGCATCGCTATGTTGAAATCCTGACCAACACCCTGTTCTCCGCCCCCGCCTACAAGACCTATGGGACGATCATCGCCAATGAGCAGTACGAGCCGGCCGGGTTCAAGATGACGCTGGGCCTGAAGGACATCCGCCTCGCGCTCGCCGCCGCCGATACGCTCGCGGCGCCGATGCCCGTCGCGAGTCTGGTTCACGATCATTTTCTCGCTGGCGTCGCGCAAGGCGCGGGCGAGTCCGACTGGGCCGGATTGGCGCGGCTCGCCGCCCAGAACGCAGGTCTCTGAGCGAACGCCGCCCGCGTGGCCTCGGGCTTGTCAGATACCTGAAGTTGGGGCAGGTTTTCATCGGGCTCGAGGGGCGAGCCTGGCGGCAATCCGGGGAGTGCGCGATGGTCACGCTCAGGCATATTGCGATCGGCCTCGCCGCATGCGCCGCGGCGTCCCTGCCGGCTCTCGCCGACGACCAAAAACCGGCGGACGCGCAAGAACAAAATCCGCCGGCGGCGCAAGAGCATTTCGTGCCGCGGCTGAATGACATGATGGTGGCGACGCAGGTCAGGCATTTCAAGCTGTGGTACGCGGGCCTCGTCCAGAACTGGCCTTTGGCGAACTATGAACTGACGCAGATCCGTGACGTCGTCAAAGACACGCAACGCCTGTTCGGCAACAGGGGCGAAGCAAAACTGTCGGCGATGATGACGCCCGCGACCGATGAGCTCGACCAGGCCATCAAGGCGAAGGATGAGCAAAAGTTCACAAAGGCTTTCGGCAAGCTCACCGCCGCGTGCAACTCCTGCCACGAGGCGGCGGGTTTCGAGTTCATCAAGATCAGGGTTCCGAGACTGTCGCCGCTCGAGACATCGCCGCTCAGCGACGAATCGTTCTCGGGCAAGTGACGGGCTGGCTCTTCGCGCTCCCGCCAGCGCGGAATCAGTCGAAGCCTCACCCGCCTACGGCGGGGATGAGATAGCCAGCGAGGTGGGCGTCGAGCGCGGCCGTCGCCGCCTCGTTGGCCGGCGCTGTGCGGAAGCCGATGAAACCGTCCGGCCTGACGAGGACCGCGCCGCCGTCCGGCGCTCCGGCCTCCGCCGCGCTGAACCCGTCGGCCGACCCATCCACGATTCCGACCAGCCGGCCCCATCGCGCGCGGACGCCCTCCAGGCCCGGCGCCTCGCCGAACACGATGAGATGATGGCTCCCGCCTCCGAGGCGAAGGCTGGCGGGAAAACGTTCGCCCGGCGCCGGGCTTGCCGAGCCTTCGCCGGCCTCTGCGACGATCGGACTTCCGGCATAGGACACGTCGAGCATCGAGCGGGCGCGCGCCGCCGCGGCGAGCTCCTTTGCGGTTGATGGCGGGACGGCCGGCGTCCCGCCCGCCGCGCATGCGGCGACCAGCCCCGCTATGCCGGTGTGAATCTGGTTCGACACTTCGAGCGCATGAGCGTCGGCCATCCCGCGCTCGATCGCATACGTTTCGAGCAGCGACGGCCGCGCCTCGCCGCGCAAGACCAGGGCGAGCTTCCAGGCGATGTCGGCCGCGTCCATGAACGCCGCGTTGATCCCCTCGCCGCCAAGCGGACTGGACATGTGGCCGGCGTCGCCCATCAGGAACCGCCGGCCGTCGCCGAGACTCTCCGCTTCGCGGCGATGCATCCTGAAGTAGGAAACCCAGCGCAGATCGCTCAAACCGACGTCCGCGCCGACGCGCGCATTGACCGCTGCGGCGAGCTCGGCCGCGGTCGGCAAATCGCTTCGAGCATCGGCCGGGTCGCGGCTGACGAAAATGAGCCAGCGGCTCTCCGGCAGCGGCGCGAGCAGGACGAAGCCTGTGGCCCCGACCACAACACGGGCGGTCTCCGGCGGGACCGCCATTCGCAGCCTGACGTCAGCGACCACATATTGTCCGCCATAGGTCTCGCCGACGAGATGCTCGTGCATCGAATGGCGCGTGGCGCTGTGGGCGCCCTCGGCGCCGAGCAGGTAGCCGGGCTTCACCACCGCCGCTCGGCCGCCGGCCTCGATCGTGACGCGGAGAGTTTCCGTGTCGTTTTCGATCGCCGTGACCTCGGCGCCATATTCGACCTCGACGCCCCTTGCCGCCAGATGATCGCGCAGGATCTGCTCGGTCCGCCACTGGGGCTGGCAGCACTGGAATCCATAGCGCCCGCCAAGGCCGGCGAAGTCCGCGCGCGCGATCTCGCGCATGCCCGGCCCCAGGAGCTGAGTGTGCCTGATATGGACGCCGGCGCCGATGAACGGCTCGATCAGGCCGGCGCGATCGATGATCTCGAGCACCCCCGGCTGAAGCGCGGTCCCCCGCGTCTCGTGATGCGGCTCGGGTCGTTGTTCGACGATGCGCGGCTTGACGCCGCGGCGAACGAGCTCGCAAGCCGCAAAGAGTCCCGCCGGGCCGCTGCCGACGATCAGGACGGAAGGCTCGCTTGCGGCTTCAGTCATCCCGCATCCCCCCTTGCCGCCACCCTCAGGCCCCCACCGTCGCGATGCGCAGGTTGTTGGTGGCGCCCGGCGTCCCGAACGGCACGCCGGCGACCACGATGATGCGCTCGCCCTCGCCGGCGAAGCCCTCGATATAGGCGTGACGGCAGGCGCGCTCGGCCATGTCGCGCTCGTCGCGCGCGTCGTCGGTGACGACCGGATGCACGCCCCAGACGACCGCGAGGCGCCGGGCCACCGCTTCGATCGGGGTCAGCGCCAGAATGGACGAGCGCGGCCGCTGGCGGGCGATGCGAAGGCCGGTCGAGCCCGAGCTGGTCCAGGCGCAGATGACTTTCAAATTGAGCGTCTCGGCGACATCGCGCGTCGCTTCGGCGATCGCGTCGGCGCCCGTAGCCTCGGGCGGCGCACGCTGCGACAGCAGAATGCCCGGATAGATTGCTTCCGCCTCGACCGTCTCGGCGATGCGGTTCATCATCGCCACCGCCTCGCGCGGGTATTGGCCGGACGCGCTTTCGGCCGACAGCATAACCGCGTCGGCGCCCTCGAATACCGCGGTCGCAACGTCGGAGACTTCGGCGCGTGTCGGGACGGGCGTGGTGATCATGCTTTCCAGCATCTGCGTCGCCACGACT
>DATGHB010000249.1:0-6384 GCA_035308265.1 Roseiarcus sp. | reverse complement strand
GGAGACTTCGGCCCGCGCGCTCGCTCAAAGCGCGGGCGATCTCGAAACCCTGCGCTCGATCCTGGCCGATTTCGACGGCTGCCCCCTGAAGCGGACCGCGACCCAGCTCGTCTTCGCCGACGGCGTCCCGGGATCGCGGGTCATGTTTGTGGGCGAGGCCCCGGGCGCGGACGAAGACCGGCTCGGGCGCCCGTTCGTCGGCAGGGCGGGGCAATTGCTCGATCGCATGCTCGGCGCGATCGGGCTCGATCGGAGAAGCGTCTACATCGCCAACGTCGTTCCCTGGCGCCCTCCCGGCAATCGCACCCCGACGCCGCAGGAGACCCAAGTCTGCCTGCCTTTCATGGAGCGGCAGATCGAGCTTGCCGATCCGGAAATTCTCGTCTGCCTCGGCGCCTCCGCCGTCCGCACGCTTCTTGGCGTTGAGACCGGAATCACGCGCGCGCGAGGCTCATGGTTCGGCTATTCACGCGGCGCCAGGCGCGAGATAAGGGCGCTCGCCATGCTTCATCCGGCCTTCCTACTCCGTCAGCCGGCGCACAAGCGATTTGCCTGGGCGGACCTGCGGGCGCTGGCGAAGGCGCTCGAAACCTCGTCGCGCTGAAGGCCGGGGGAGTTGCATGACTAGCTCAGCGCCCCGCCCCCTCTTGTGGGGGCGGGCAGGGGTGGGGGGTCGCGCGAACCGAGGAGATTGTCGGCTGCGCCACCGCACCCTTGTCGCGTAGGACAGCGCGACCCCCCTCCTTAGTCCTCCCCCACAAGGGGGAGGAGACGCGTCGGGACGATCCGCGCACAAACTCAAGAGCAAAAGGCGCTAGGCGGGGACATAGGTCAACCTGATCGTGTTCTCGCCTAGCCGATCGCTCGCCACGAGGCGGAGCGGCGCGCGGGGGCCGGCGAAGAACGGCTTGCCGCGACCAAGCACTATGGGGCGAAGGTAGAGTCGATACTCGTCAACAAGGCCGAGCTCGGTCAGACACCCCGCCAGCTCCGGTCCGGCGACTTCGATCTCCCCGTCGAGCCGGGCCTTCAGCCCGCGCACCGCCGCCTCGAGGTCGCCCTCGACGAGCGTAGCGTTGGGTCCGACGGACTTGAGCGAGCGCGACACGACCCACTTTTGCTGGCTCCGCCATACTGCCGCATATTCGCGCTCCTCCGCATCCCAATCAGGAAGGTCATCGTCCCAATAGCGCATCACCTCGTACATGCGGCGGCCATACACCATGCCGGTCAGGCCGCGCACCCGCTCGATGAAATGGCGAAAGAGCCCGGGCTCCGGCGGCATGACCTGATGATCGACATAGCCGTCGAGCGACTGGTTCAATTCGAAGACGAGCTTCGCCATGGCGCGAGACCTCGACTTGAGCAGGCGCTAATTCATACCCGCGTCGAGCGAGGCGCGGCTTTCGCGAACAAGCTCGCCGCTCAGCGCTCTTTCGATCAGGGCGCGCGTCTCATCGAGCCCGTAGATGGCGATGAACGATCCGAGCCGCGGCCCCTGCTTTTCGCCGAGCAGCACCGCATAGACCATGTTGAAGAACTCGTTCGAGACGCCCGGCCGCTCGGCCGTCGCCCCCTTGGCGGAAAAATCCTGATAGCGGGGAATGGGCCGCGCGATGTCGTAGAGCGCGTGCTGGATGTCGTCGGCGTTAGCGCCTGCCGGCATTTCCGACAGCCGCGTCGAAATCTCGGCAAGCACGCCGCGCTCGACCTCGTCCGCCTCGCGATAGCGCTTCCTGGGGGCGACGAAATCGCGAAAATAGGCGACCGCGTAGCGAACCAGACTGTCGAGCCGGGGATGGGTTTCAGGCGAGGCTGAGGGAGCGTAGCGGCGAAGGAACCCCCAGAGCACCGCCGGGTCTCCGCTGTTGGCGACCGCGGCGAGATTGAGCAGCATGGCGAAGGAGATCGCCGCCGATCCCTGCGCGTCGTGGGTCAGGACTTCGGGCGCGGGCGGCGCTCCGGCATGAATGTGCCAGACCGGATTGCCGAGCCGCTCCTTCCATTCCTGGCGCGGATAGGCGGTGAGAAATCCAAGATAGTCGTCGACGTTGCGCGGAATGACGTCGAACGTGAGCCGCTTGGCCGCGGTCGGCCTCTGGAACATGAACAGCGAGAGGCTTTCCGGGCTGGCGTAAGAGAGCCACTGCTCGATCGTCAGGCCATTGCCCTTGGTCTTTGAAATCTTCTGCCCGTTCTCGTCGAGGAAAAGCTCGTAATTGAATCCGGCCGGCGGCTCGGCCCCCAGCACCCGCGCGATCCGCGACGACAGCTTGACCGAATCGATCAGGTCCTTGCCAGCCATTTCGTAGTCGACGCCGAGCGCGCGCCAGCGCATCGCCCAGTCCGGCTTCCACTGCAGCTTGCATCGGCCCCCGGTCACGGCGGTCTCGAATTCCTCGCCCGTCTCCGGGTCGCGCCAGCGGATTGTGCCGGCGGCGGAATCGTGCGCGATGACCGGCGCCTGCATGACGACGCCTGTCTTCGGGTGAATGGGAAGGAAGGGTGAATAGGTCGCCGCCCGCTCCTCGCGCAGCGAGGGCAGCATGATCGCCTGCACTTCGTCGAATGAGGCCAGCATCCGGAGCAGGGCCTTGTCGAACCGCCCGGACTTGTAGGTCTCGGTCGACGACATGAATTCGTATTCGAATCCGAACCGGTCGAGAAAGGCGCGCAGCATCGCGTTGTTGTGCGCAGCGAAGCTGTCATATTCGCCGAACGGGTCGGGGACCTGGGTCAGGGGCTTGCCGAGATGGGGCAGGATCAGGTCGCGGTTCGGGATGTTGTCGGGAACCTTGCGCAGGCCGTCCATGTCGTCGGAGAAGGCGATCAGCCTCGTCTTGATCTTATCGCCGGTCAGGACGCGAAAGGCGTGGCGGACCATGCTGGTGCGCGCGACTTCGCCGAAGGTGCCGATATGCGGCAGACCCGAGGGGCCGTAGCCGGTCTCGAACACCGCCTCCTTGCGGCCTGAGCGCTCGAGGCGTGCGATCAGTTTTCGCGCTTCCTCGAACGGCCACGCCTTCGACGTCTCAGCGGCCTCGCTGAAGCCTGGCGGCGACATGGGTTTCCTGTTCCTCCGCCGGACGATGAACGATCGCTGACAATCGGCGCCCTCGTCCGGGAGGCGCGAGGCCCCTGTTCAGGCTTTCGCGTGAGGGACGATCAGGCCCTGCCGGCTTCGTCCGTGGGCGGTCTTCGCCCAATAATGCGGCCGCAGGGCGAGATCAAGCATCGCCATCCAGGTCGCCGCGCTGACCAGAAGATAATAGACCGGGATCAGCGCAACCTCGCTTAACGTCAGTCTCAGCCGCCGGAGCCTTGCCGCGACGACCGCCGGCAGAGCGACCGTCCACACCCCCGCCAGCGCCAGGATGTAGGTGAAGACGTCGGTGAGTTCCCGCTCCGGGGTGAGCCCGCCATCCCCGGCCGCCAATGCGCGCCAGATGGTGAGAACCGCGAACGCCGGCCAGAACAGACAGCCGAAAATGGCCCCGACGATCAAGGTCGTCGCGGCCACCGCCCGCCGGGCCCTGAGATCGCGCCAGAAGAAGAGCGGGCGCCGCGAATGGACGATCAGGGTCTGCATCCACCCTTTCTGCCAGCGCACCCGCTGCCGGAACCAGTTTCCCAGTTCATACGGCGCTTCCTCGAGCGTATCCGAATCGAGCGCTTTGACCCGGTAGCCGAAGCGCGCCAGGCGGATCCCCAGATCGGCGTCCTCGGTCACGTTCCACTCGTCCCACGCCCCCACCCCGACCAGGGAGCCGATCCGAAAATGGTTCGAGGTCCCCCCCAAAGGGACCGGCAGGTTGAGCGCGCACAAGCCAGGATTGATCACATCGAAAAGGATCGCGTACTCGACCGCGAACACCTTGGAGAGCCAGGATTCGCCGTGATTGCGAATGGCGAGCCTCGCCTGGAGGCAATCGAGATCCTTGTCGGCGGCGAAGCGGGCGGCGGCGAGGCGCAGCTGGTCGGGGGCGGGGATGTCCTCGGCGTCGTAAACGACGACCAGGTCACCGCGCGCGCTCGACAACGCGATATTGAGCGCGCGCGGCTTGGTCTGTGGCGCGCCTGACGGCGCCACGATCACTTCATAGCGGGCGGGCAGGCTGAGTTCGATGATGCGCCCCAGGGTTTCGACGTCCCGCTGCTCGACGATGAGCTTGATGTCGAGTTTGCTCTTCGGATAGTCGAACGCCTCGATGGCCTTGACGAGGTCCTTGACCACGCTCGCCTCGCGATAGAGCGCGACCACCACGGTATAGTTGGGAAGCTGGTCGTCCGTCAGTTCGTCAGGATGAACTTCGGCCCGGTTGGCGACCGCCGCCATCGACCGAAGCATGACCGACGCCGAAAAGACGAGCCAGAGCGTCGCCGTCAAAACGGCCTCGAGAGCGTCGAAATCTGTGAACCCGAGGCCAAGCGCCACGATCGCGGCCACTCCCAGCACGGCAATCTGCAGGCCGTTCATTCCGGCCCGCGCGGCGAGGCTCGCCGGCAGGCGGCCGAGCGCGACATTGAGCAGCTCCTCGCCCCGGCGCGCCCGCACGAGGCTGGCGAAACGCTGCGGCGAGGTCAGCGCGAAAGACCCCGAGCGGATCGCGCCCGACAGGGTCGCTTCGATGAGCTTGGGCACGAACTCGGCGCGCGGCGCGACGACGAACCTCGGCCCGGCGTTCCGCGGCTCGAGCGGCGCGACGCCGCAGCGCAAGCCCTTGACCGCGTCGAAGGCGCTCGCCAGAGGGAGGGCGCCGCAATAATACTGGCAGCCGAGATGGGTGGCGAGGCTGCGATAATAGGTTTCCTCGGTCAGTTTGCCTTCGTTCAGCAGCCAATCGACCGGCCGGACCCCCCTCGGCGCCGCCGACAGGGCGTTGAGCAGCGCTTCAGGGGAAAATCCCTCCGCGGCAAGGAAAGCCAATTCCGGCGGAAGCGGCGCGACCAGCTCGGCCCGCGCGTAGGCCGGCGGATGAGCGCGATCGCGCGGCCGCTCGGCGCCTTCATGAGGCGCGAGGCCGCCAAGCTGGCCGCGCTCCTTTGGGTTTCCCGCCATGGCCCCCGGCATATCCACCGACCCGCGCGCCGCCGCCTTGCCTGACGATTTGGCGATGCGCGGGTGCGGCAACCGCGAATAGTAGGCACAACTTTTCGCTGTTGTCTTGAAAAATCTTAACTGCGCGGCGCTGTTTTGGTACAACCGCAAGCGTGTGGTCCGGGCCGCAGCCCTATCCGCGCTCGTTCGTTCGGCTTTGGCGGCGGGCGTCCCTGCCGCTATGGTCGCGGGCGAAACGAAGGTAGCGCGCCATGCCGAAACTCTTCTCCTACGGAACCCTGCAGCAGGAGGAGGTGCAGCGAGCGACCTTCCGGCGCAGCCTCGAGGGCGCGGCCGACGCGCTCATCGGCGATCGCCGGTCGATGGTCGCAATCGACGATCCCGAGGTCGTGCGCACCAGCGGCAAGACCCATCATCCGATCGTCGCCTTCACCGGGAACGACGAGGACCGCGTCGAGGGCGCTCTGTTCGAGGTCACCGAGGCCGAACTCGCTCACGCCGACGCCTACGAGGTCGGGGCTTACGTCCGGGTCGAGGCCAGGCTCGCCTCGGGGATTCAAGCGTGGGTCTATGTCGATAAGCGCGGCAAGCCTCCGCGGGGGTGAACGTACGAAGGGAATACAACCCTAGGGTTGTACTGTGGTCGGCCTCGGCGTTCGTTCCGCCGACAGCTTCAATTCGCTTGGCGATCCAATCGCTCATCCTCACACGAGTAGCTGGCGCGTCACCGCAAAAAAAATTGGCGAATGTCATCTGCGCAGATGACACGCGCATCGCGCATTTTGCGGTTGAATGTCGTAGTCCCCGCCGGAGCGCTCCAACAAAGGCGCCATGTCTACGCAAGAGGGCCAAGAAAAAGGAATTAGGCGGGGGGAGGAAAAAGCATGGTGAAGGGCATCGGGGCATTGGCGGCCGCGCTCGTTCTTGGAGGCTGCGCCACCATTACGCGCGGGACCACCGACCAGGTTCAAATCCGTTCGGCGCCGAATGGCGCCCTCGCGAAGGCGTCGACGGGACAAAGTTGCACCACGCCCTGCACGATTTCGGTGGGACGAAAAGACGAATTCACCGTCCATTTTGCAAAGCCAGGATTTGTCCCGCAAGACGTTCCGGTCCGAACTCAAGTCTCTGGCGCGGGCGAGGCGGGATTCGCCGGAAACGTTCTCGTTGGAGGTCTTGTCGGGATGGCGACGGACGCCTCAACCGGGGCCACCCTGGATCATGTCCCCAATCCCGTGAGCGTCACGCTGAGGCCGGTCGGGGCGAGAGCGAAATTCAGGCCTCGGCGCGCAACGCCGAACAGGGCGGCCAAAACGAGTTGAAGC
>DATGHB010000248.1:0-16611 GCA_035308265.1 Roseiarcus sp. | reverse complement strand
GCTCGGGGCGGCGATGTTGATCGGCTGCGGCCTCTGCCTGCCGCGGGCTGAGGCCGCCTATGTCATCACCATTGAGCAGGTCGGGAGCGATGTCGTGGCGACCGGGTCCGGGTCGATCGATTTCGACGCGCTCGTGCTCTTCGGCGACGAAATTGACTCCTCTCTTATTGCTGCAAGCGACGGCGCTCTCATCGTCGGCCCGACGACCCCGACCGATGACGCCTATTACAGCGGCGTCGTCGGACCCGCCATCGCCTTTGGAACGGGCGGCGAGTTTTTCGCCGACAGCGGCGGCGGCGCCATAGTCGGGCTCGGCACGTTCGACGAAACCAGCGGAGGAGTCGTCGCCGTCCCGCAGGACTATGTTTCCGGCGCGGCGCTCGGGACAAGCACGGCGACCTTCGCCAACGCGACGCTCATGAGCCTCGGCCTGACGCCCGGCTCTTATCAGTGGACCTGGGGAAGCGGGCCGACGACGGACACTTTCACGATCGATATTGTCGCGGTCGGCGCCGCCGCGGTTCCCGAACCCGCCACATGGACCATGATGCTCCTGGGCCTCGCGGGGCTGGCGCTGGCGGGAGCACGGCCACGCTTCCGGGTGGCCGCCGATCGCTCGGGAAAATTCGACTGAGACGGTAGAGGCCGCAGGCTCCTTCGATGGAATCGCGGCCGGCTGTTGATTCCTTTGGTTTCGCGCAGCTTTCGCGAAAAGTCGGGTTCCACTTTTTCGCGAGCCGCGCTCTGCGCGTCTCACGATATTTCCGTCTCGACCCGCCTTGGCTTGACGGTTTCCGCGAATAGTGTATATGCACTCAGTCATGGACTTGGAAGAGGTCGACTTTCGCGCTTGCCGGCAGTGCCTGTGCACCGCGGCGCGCCGCAAGAGCCGGGAGCTGACCCGCGCTTTCGACAAGGCGATGCGGGGAGCGGGCCTGCGCGGCACGCAGTTCAGTTTGCTCGCGACGCTCGTTCAAACCGGCCCGACGCCCGTCACGCGCCTCGCCGACCTGCTCAGCCTCGAGCGGACGACGCTGACCCGCAACCTGCGTCCGCTCATTCGGGACGGACTTCTTCGGATCGACGAAGGCGAAGACCGCCGCATCCACAAGGTCGCGATCACCGCGAAGGGAGAGGTGGCCGCCGGCCGCGCTTATCCCTTCTGGAAGAAGGCGCAGGACGCCGCGCTCGCCGCGGGCCCGGGCCGGGCGGCGCAAGGGTAAAATTTTGGCGTAATAAGTGTACTTACACTGAAATGGAGGTCATCATGTTCGATATCCTGGCCACAGCGGCGCTGACGGCCGGCGCCGCGATCGCCGCGGGCTTTCTGACCTCGGCGATGGCTGAGACCGGGCGCGGCCGGGCCGCGGTTCTGGCCGCGTTCGGCGCATGGTTTGCGGTGGTGCTGGCGATCGGCGCGACCGGCGCGCTCAGGCCGGCGCTTGGCGGCCCGCCGGCGCTGGGCGCGACCGTCCTTCTGCCCATCGTCGCGCTGATCGGGGCCTGGTTCGCCCTGCCCTCGGCGCGGGATGCGCTGGCCGCGACGGCCCTGCCGGCGCTGATCGCCCTCAATGCGATCCGCCTGCTCGGGGTTCTATTCGTCATACTCTACGCCGAGGGCCGCCTTCCGGCGCCATTCGCGCCGACCGCCGGGTGGGGCGATATGGTCATCGGCTTGACCGCGCTGCCGCTCGCCTGGGCGGTCGCGCGCTTCGGGCCTCGGGTGCGGGCGCTCGTCCTTTTATGGAACGCGCTCGGGCTCGCCGACCTCGTCGTCGCTCTCACCCTCGGGCCCTTGTCGGCGCCGGGTCCGCTTCAAGTCTTCGTCGGCCCACCCGACGCGTCGCCGATGACCGCTCTGCCCTGGCTCATCATTCCGGGCTTTCTGGTCCCAAGCTTGTTTTTCATTCACCTCGTGATCTTCAGCCGGCTGCTCGGCAGGCCCGAAGCCTCGAAGGCGGCGCACGGGTGGCTCGGCGGCGGCGAGGCAAAGTCCGCCTGAAAAAGTCGGCCTGAAACAGCGGCGCCGAGGCGCGCGCCCCGGCGACCGGTTAGCCAGTCTGGCGGATTCGGCCAGGCCGGCGGGTTCTGAAATCAGCATCGAAACGGCGGCGCGCCGCCCTCCCAGCCAGCGCGCCGCCGCCCGTCCGCCAAGGCGTAGCGCGGGACTACGCCTTCGGGAAGGGGACGGCCACGAAGCGGGCGCCGTCCGCGGTCTGAATCCGCATCATCACCGCCTTCTTGCCCTGGCTCTTGGCGCTGGCGATCCCGGACTTTACGTCCTCGGGGGTCGAGACCGGCTTGCCGGAGACATCGAGGATGACGTCGCCCGCGGCCAGGCCCTGCTCGGCGGCCGTTCCGTTCGGATCGACGCCGACCACCGCGACGCCCTTGTCGCCTGCGCCGGCGACTTCCTTGGCGGGGGCGATCTGGATGCCGAGGGTCGCGCCCTTGTCATTCTGCGGCGCGGTCGCGCTGGCCACTTTTTCGTTCTTCTGGTCGCCGAGGGTGATCTGAGCCGTCTTTTCCGCGCCATCGCGCAGATAGGTCAGCTCAACCTTGGCGTCCGGCTTGAACGAGCCGATCCGGCGGGTGAGGTCGCCCGCGTCCGCAACCGTCTCTCCGTTCAGCTTGGTGATGACGTCTCCGGCCTTGAGCCCTGCTTCTGCGGCCGGCGTTCCCGGCATCGTCTCGGCGACAATCGCGCCCTTGGCGGACTTCAGGCCGATGCTCTCGGCCATGTCGGCGGTGACCGACTGGATGTCGACGCCGAGATAGCCGCGCGGAACGACCCCGCCGTGCTCGAGCGCGCCGACGACGCTCTCGACCGTGGTCGAGGGAATGGCGAAGCCGATGCCGACGCTGCCGCCCGAGGGCGAATAGATGGCGGTGTTCACGCCGACCACCTGGCCTTGCATGTTGAAGGTCGGGCCGCCCGAGTTGCCGCGGTTGATCGGCGCGTCGATCTGGAGGAAGCGGTCATAGGGACCGTCGCCGATGTCGCGGCCCTCGGCCGAGATGATGCCCGCGGTCACGGTGCCGCCGAGGCCGTAAGGATTGCCGATCGCCACCACCCAGTCGCCGATATGGGGCATTTCGTTGGCGAGGGTGACGAACGGGTAATCGCCCTTCTGGTCCACCTTGAGAAGCGCAAGGTCGGTCTTCGGATCGGTGCCGACCACCTTGGCGTCGAGCGTCTTGCCGTCGTCGGTGATGACGGAGACGGACTTGGCCTTCTGCACCACGTGGTTGTTGGTGACGATATAGCCATCGGCGGAGATGAAGAAGCCGGAGCCCTGGGCCAGCATCATCGGATGATGGCCTTGAGCCTCGCCGCCGCCGAGCTGGCCGCCGCCGGGCTGGCCGCCGCCGAACTGCTTGAAGAACTTCTGGATTTCTGGGGGGAGATTGTCCATCTGGCCGGAGAGGCTCTCGGCCTCGCCCTCGGCGGGAATCTTGACCTTGACCGAAACGACCGCCGCCTTGACGCGGTCGATCAGCGGCGCGAACGACGGCGCGTTCTGGGGCAGGCCGGCGGTGGAGACCGCCGCCGCATGAGCGGGGTGGGTCGCCGTGAATGCGCCCCCGCCGACGGCGCCGGCGACGCCAAGCGCCGCGACCGCGACCGAAGCAAGGATCGTATTGCGCCGCCCCCGTGGGGTCGCAAGACCGGAGAATGACATGGGTTCGCTCCAAATTCGCATTTGACCGCCTCAAGCGGCCGAGGACGCGACCATGCGCCAGAGCGCCTATCCGGAAATTGGCCAGCGCATTACGATTTCTCAAGGAAAGGGAGCGGCGGCACAGGCATGCTTCGCCCAGGAGGGGGCGTCACGAGCGCCTTGGGTCCTCAGCGGTAATTTTACCCGCGCGCCCTCATGTTTTCAGTGGGTTGGGACCCCATTTAGTTCCATGTTCTGGGAACAATTCCGCCAAACGCTTGCTGATATCGGGGAACAATTTTTCATTGATCCTGCAACCTCACTCGTTCAGCCACCTCAAAAGGCCAAGGCGGTGCTCGGGCTTTCTAAGATCGAGCACGGGCTCGGTTCTTTCTCGAAACTTGGCCAGAGAGCCGGAGGCGTCGGTCTCGCAGAACAGCCGCGAGGAGTATGCGAGACCAAAGAAGGTTGGCGGCTTGTATTCCATGTGTCCTCGTGAGGCAGGACTTTGCGGCAATCATACCCTCGTCATATTTGATAAAAACGATTATCACGTGCGGAAGGGCCCATGCGCATTCTGGCGATCGACACGTCCTGCGGCGCGGCGTCAGTCGCGGTCATGGAAAGCGGCGGGGCTCAGCCGCTCGCGGTGATCAGCCGGCCGATGACGCGCGGCCACGCCGACGCTCTGGCCCCGATGGTGGAAGAGGCCATGCGCGGCCTCGAGGGCGGCTTTCCTTCGCTCGCGCGGATTGCGGTCACGACGGGTCCCGGCTCTTTCACCGGCATCCGCATCGGCCTCGCCATGGCGCGCGCGATGGGGATGGCGCTTGGCCTTCCGGTGGTCGGCGTTTCGACCCTGGCCGCGTTCGCAGCGCCCCTCTTGAGCGAACCCAGGACCGGAATCATCGCCGCGGCGATCGACGCTCGCCACGGCTCGGTCTATTTCCAGTTGTTCGAGCCCACCGGCCGTCCGCTGACGCCGCCGCGTTGCGACACGCCCAGGGAGTGCGTGCGGGCGATCGGCGCGGGACCCGCCTGGTTCGCGGGCGACGCGGCCGCGCTTCTCGCCGGCGAAGCGCAGCGAGCCGGGCTTCCCTACGATCTCGACGTTGCCCGCGTGGCCCCCGACATTGTCGCGGTCGGGTGGATGGGCCTCGCCGTCGATCCTGCCAAAAGTCCGGCCCGCCCGCTCTACGTGAAGCCGCCCGACGCGCGGCCGAGCACGGCCGGGCCGATCGCTCGCGCGCCAGCCTGACCGCCTTGGCGGACCCATGATCTTCGGCCGCAGCCGATCCTCCCCGCCGGTCATTCGTCTTCTCAGGCCCGACCGCGCGACGGAATGCGCGCGCCTGCATGGCCAGGGCTTCGCCCATCCCTGGTCGGCGCATGAGCTTCAAGCGCTCATCGCCGATTCGTCGACCGTCGGCGCGGCGGCGCTCGATCCGGTGAACGGGCGCCTGCGCGGGTTCGCGCTCTCGCGTCTGGCCGCGGACGAAGCAGAGATTCTCACCATCGCCGTCGACGCCGCCTTCCAGGGCGAAGGCATAGGGCGGGCGCTGCTCGCCGGGCACTTGAGGCAGGTCGCGAACTTAGGCGCGAAGGCGATGTTCCTCGAGGTCGCCAGGGACAACGCCCCGGCCCTGGCTTTGTACGAGCGCTTCGGGTTCGTCAAAGTGGGCGAGCGCGCCGGTTATTACCGGCGCAAGGATGGAACGCGCGCCGCCGCGGTCGTCATGCGCAAGGCGCTTGGGTGACGGCTTTGCGAGACGGTGGATCGGCGCAAATCACACCTCACATGCGGATGTAAGACCTCGCCGCCGGGCAAATCATGAACCCGGCTATTTTCCCGCGGCGGGAAAGCGCCTACATTGGCGCCTTGACCCTCTGGAGCCCCTGATTGTCCGAATCGACTGTGCTTGAAGCTGCCGATGGGATCGCCGGTCCCGCACGGGAATCGCGCCCACGGGCGTTCATCAAGTCGTTCGGATGCCAGATGAACGTCTACGACTCCGAGCGGATGGGCGACCTCGCCGCCGAGGCGGGGTATAGCGAGGCGTCCCGGGCCGAGGACGCCGACCTCATCGTTCTCAACACCTGCCACATCCGCGAGCGGGCCTCCGAAAAAATCTTTTCCGAGCTCGGCAAGCTGCGCGAGCTCAAGGAAGGCCGCGCCCGGTCCGGCCGGCGGACGACGCTGGTCGTCGCCGGCTGCGTCGCCCAGGCGGAGGGTGCGGAAATCCTGCGCCGGCAGCCCGCGGTCGATATCGTCGTTGGGTCCCAGAGCTATCATCGTCTGCCCGAACTCCTGGGCCAAGCGCGCCTCCGTCCCGGAATCGTGGACACCGACTTTCCGCTCGAGGACAAGTTCTCTCATCTTCCCGCAACCCCGCCCGACGCGATCCGCCGCCGCGGCGCCTCAGCCTTCGTCACCGTGCAGGAGGGGTGCGACAAGTTCTGCTCGTTTTGCGTCGTTCCTTACACCCGCGGCGCCGAGGCCTCGCGCCCGCTTGGCTCCGTTCTCGGCGAGATCGTGCATCTTGCTCAAGCGGGCGTCAGCGAGGTCACTCTGATCGGGCAGAACGTCAACGCCTATCATGGGCTCGACGACCGGGGCCAACCGATCGGCCTCGCCGGGTTGATCCGCGCCGCCGCCGCCGTGCCCGGCATCCGCCGGGTTCGCTATACGACCTCGCATCCGAACGACATGAGCGAGGATTTGATCCAGGCCCATCGCGACGTGCGAGCGCTCGCGCCCTTTCTCCATCTCCCGGTTCAATCCGGCTCGGACGCGATCTTGAAGGCGATGAACCGCCGCCATCGGGCGGCCGACTATCTCGACATTGTCGCGCGCGTGCGCGCCGTGCGCCCGGACATCGCCCTCTCGTCGGACTTCATCGTCGGCTATCCCGGCGAAACCGGCGCCGACTTCGATGAGACGCTCGCGCTCGTCCGGACGGTCGGCTTCGCCTCCGCCTACGCCTTCAAATATTCGCCAAGGCCGGGCACTCCCGCCGTCGACATGGCCCAGATTGACGAGGCGACGAAGGCGCGGCGACTTGCGGCGCTTCAGGCCCTCATCGAAGACCAGCGGCAGGCCTTCAACGGGGCGTCGGTTGGGAGGCGCCTCGAGGTTCTGTTCGAGAAGCCGGGAAAGCGCGAGGGCCAGATCGCCGGCCGCTCGCCTTATATGCAGGCCGTGTTCGCCGAGGGGCCCAAGTCGCTGATCGGGAAGCTCGCGGAAGTCGAAATCCTCGCCGCCGAGGCACATTCGCTGCGCGGGCGCGTTGTCTCGCCAGCGTCGTAAACCGGGACTTTAGTGGCGTGAAAGATGATTCGAGACCTGGACTGGAACCAACGGAGAGAGCCGATTTGAAGCCGCAGGACCCCTCGCCGACGCGTATCGCCGCCGCCCCCCCGGTCATCAGTCCGACACTCCGCGAGGCCAAACCTGCCGAAATCGCCATCGCATTCCCCGACAACGCGACCGCCTCGGTGGTGTTCGGTCACTACGACCAGAACCTCGCCCGCATCGAGCGCTCGCTCGGGGTCTCGGCCTACGCCAACGGCAACCAGGTCGTCATCAAGGGCCCGCGCGAGGCGAGCGAGCAGGCGCGCCGGGTGTTCGAGATGCTGTACGAACGCGTCAAGCAGGGCCAGCCGGCAAGCGAAGGGGATGTCGAGGGCGTCATCGCGGAAAGCGCCTATCAGGGACTTCTGTTCCCGGGCGAGGAGGGGTCGAAGGACAGCTTCGGCGTCGTCAAGACGCGCAAGCGCGGCGTGGTGCGCGCGCGCAGCGCCGCGCAGGACGAGTACCTGGGGGCGTTGCGCAAATATGAGCTGGTGTTCGCCGAAGGCCCCGCCGGCACCGGCAAGACATGGCTCGCAGTCGGGCACGCGGTGGCGTTGCTCGAACAAGGCCTGGTCGAACGGCTCATCCTGTCGCGCCCCGCGGTCGAGGCCGGCGAGCGCTTAGGGTTCCTGCCCGGCGACATGCGCGACAAGGTCGACCCTTATCTGCGCCCGATCTATGACGCGCTCCACGACTTCATGGACGGGCGAATGGTCGAGCGCGGCATCCAGACCGGCATGATCGAGATCGCGCCGCTCGCCTTCATGCGCGGGCGGACCTTGTCGAAGGCCGCCATCCTTCTCGACGAAGCGCAGAACGCGACCGCCATGCAAATGAAAATGTTCCTCACCCGCCTCGGCGAGGGTTCGCGGATGATAGTCAACGGCGATCCGAGCCAGACCGACCTCGCGCCCGGGCAGAAATCAGGGCTGATCGACGCTATCGGGCTTCTCAGATCGATCCCGCGCATCGGTCATGTCCGCTTCACCCATGTCGACGTCGTGCGCCACGACCTCGTCCGTCAGATCGTCGAGGCTTATGGCCGCTCAGGCCGGGAGGGCCAGCCGACTGCGGTGAGATGAAGGTTTCGCTCGACATCGGCGTGCCGTCGCGTCTGTGGCGCGGACTGCCGCGCGCGCGCGCCATTGCGCGCGAGACCATCGCCGCGGCGATTGCGGAAAGCGGAGGGGGCGTGAACATAGACCGTCCGGAACGGGCGTCCCCCCGGGCGCCCTATGGCGCAGTTGTGAGCCTCTGCCTCGCCGACGACGCCACCTTGCGCGCGCTCAATGCACGCTGGCGCGGAATCGACGAGGCCACCAACGTGCTCTCCTTCCCCGCTGCGCCGGGCGCCGGCTGCGAGGCCCCGACGCTCGGCGACATCGCGCTCGCCTTCGAGACCCTCGCGCGCGAGGCCGAGGCGCTGGCAATCCCGCTCGCCGACCGCTATCGCCACCTTCTCGCCCATGGATTTTTGCACCTGATCGGCTACGATCACCAGACGGATGGAGAGGCGGAGCGCATGGAGGCGCTCGAGACCAGGATTCTGGAGCGGCTCGGCGCGGCCGACCCGTATGCGCGCCCGAAGGTCGGCGGATGAGCGTGGCGCACGAGGGCGAACCTGCCCAGGAAACGCCGGAGAGCGTTGCGCGCGAACAGCCGTCGCTGATCGAGCGGGTGCGGGCCCTGTTCGGCCTCGCGCCGGCGTCCGCGCGGGACGACATCGAGGACGCGATCGAGGAGAGCGCGAGCGAGGAGTTCACGCCCCAGGAGCGCGCGATCCTCAAGAACGTGCTCGCGCTTCACGATGTCAGGGTCGAGGACGTGATGGTCCCGCGCGCCGACATCGTCGCGCTCTCGCTCGACACGCCGCTCAGCGAGGCGCTCGAATGCTTCCGCGCCGCCGGCCACTCCCGCCTGCCCGTCTACGACGAGACGCTCGACGACCCGCGCGGCATGATCCACATCCGCGACTTCCTCATCTTTCTCGCCTCCGATCCGCACTTCGGGCTCATGAAAGGGCCTGAGGCGGCGCCGACGAGCGGCGAGAGCGGGAGCGGGCTCGCCATGCCGCTTTCGGCGGCGCGAATCCTGAGGCCCGTCCTCTACGCGCCCCCTTCCATGCCGGCGCTCGACCTCCTGCTCAAGATGCAGACCTCGCGCACCCATATGGCGCTGGTGATCGACGAATACGGCGGGACCGACGGACTGGTCTCGATCGAGGACGTGATGGAGGCGATCGTCGGCGACATCGAGGACGAGCATGACGAGGGCGAGACGCCCGATCTCCACCCCTCGGGCGACGGCGGCTTCATCGCCGAGGCGCGCGCGCCCCTCGACGCCGTATCCCAGGCGGTCGGCTTCGATTTCGCCTCGCTTTCCGAGGCGGACGAGGTCGACACGATCGGCGGGCTCATTACCGCGGCCGCCGGCCGCGTCCCCGACCGCGGCGAAATTTTGAAAGGCCCTGGGCCGTTCGAATTCGAGGTGCTCGACGCCGACCCGCGCCGCATCAAGCGGGTGAAGATCTCCCCGCTCGCCGCCCGCCCCGCCAAGCCCTCCACGCCGCTGCGGGCCTCCGAGGCGGGGCCGAGCGATCCGCGCTAGGCGGGCGGATGGGATTAAGGTGACAGTTTACGAAACCCTGGATTTGTCGCGATGGGCGCTCGACCCTTGCAGGCCGCTCGCCCTCTGGTTGAATCCTTGGCGCCTGCCGGAGCCGGGGCGAATCGACTGAGCCAATGGGCGGCCCCGCTCAAGGCTCGCGCCGCAATGTCGCGCGCGGGCCGTTCGCTGATTCGCCGCCCGATTCGAACATGGGGCCGCGTTCGGGCTATGGTCCGGCGATGGCCATTCGACCGATGAGGAAAGGCAATTCCTTGAGCGTTGCGGACGTCACCATTCCGCCCGGCGCCAATCCGCTGGCCTCGCTCGTCGAGGGGGCCATTCTGTCCTCGGGCTGGAAGAGGCGGGCCATCGCCTTCGTCGCGGGCGCGGCCGGGGCGCTGGCTCTCCCGCCGCTCTCTCTCTTTCCTCTGATCGCCGTTCCATTGACCGTCGCCGTCTGGCTGATCGACGGCGCTCAGGATCATGCGCGTGGACGGCGGCTCGCGGCTTCGCTCAAGGCCGCGTTCGGGGCCGGCTGGTGGATGGGTTTCGGCTATTTTCTCGCCGGCCTCTGGTGGGTCGGCTCGGCTCTATTGGTCGAGGCCGACAAATTCGCCTGGGCGCTGCCGCTCGCGGTGGTGGCGCTGCCGGCCGTTCTCGCCGTCTTTCCGGCCCTGGGCTTTGCGCTCGCGCGGCTCTTGTGGTCGCCGGGGCCCGTTCGCATCCTCGCCCTCGCCTTCGGGCTCGGGGCGGCGGAATGGGCGCGCGGCCTCCTGTTCACCGGCTTTCCCTGGAACGACCTCGGCATGGCGCTCGGCGTCAATCTCGTCCTCGCCCAGACTGCTTCACTGGTCGGCCTGCATGGGCTGACCTTCCTGTCGGTCGCCATCTTCGCCGCCCCGGCGACGCTGTGGCGGGTAAGCGACAGCCGGCTCGATCCGACGCCGGCGATCGTCGCGGCGCTCGCACTCGCCCTCATCGCCGCCTTCGGCGCGTTCAGGCTCATGGCGCCCCCCAGCGCTGCGCTGCCGGGGGTCAAACTGCGCCTCATCCAGCCTGACGTCGCCCAGGACGACGCCACCTTCCGCCCCGAGAACCGCCGGGCGATCCTACGCCGCTATTTCGATTTGTCGGAGCGCGCCGCCTCGCCGGAACGGTCCGGGGTCAAGGACGTGACCGATCTGATCTGGCCCGAGTCGGCGTTTCCATTCATTCTGTCGCGCGACCCGGAGGCTGTGTCCGAGATCGTCGCTTTTCTGGGACGAGGCGCAACGCTGATCACCGGCGCGGCTCGGGTCGAGAATGGCGGGAACGGTCCGCCTCGCTACTTCAATTCGATCGAGATCGTCGGGCCCAACGGGCTTTCGGGGCGCCATTACGACAAGCAGCATCTGGTGCCGTTCGGCGAATATCTGCCCTTCGCGAGCCTCATCGAGCGGGCGGGCGTCACGCAGCTGGTCGACATTCCCGGCGGGTTCGAGCCCGGTTCGGGCCGGCGCATTCTCCCTGTCCCGGGCCTGCCGGACGCGATGCCGCTCATCTGTTATGAAGCCATCTTTCCCATCGAGCTCGGCAGCCTCGTGACTGGGGCCGAGCGGCCGGGCTGGCTCCTGAACGTCACCGACGACGCCTGGTTCGGTCTGACCCCCGGGCCCTATCAGCACTTCGCCCAAGCCCGCTTGCGGGCGATCGAGCTTGGGCTGCCCTTGGTGCGCGACGCCAATTCCGGAATTTCCGCGGTGCTCGACGGCTTTGGGCGCGAAATCGCCGTCGCTCCGCTCGGCGCGGAGGGTGTGCTGGACGCGGAATTGCCCGTGGCGCTCACCCCCACGTGGCAATCCCGCCTGGGATCGATTGGCGCGATGGGGATCGCAGTCGCCTTCCTGGCGGCGGCGCTCGCCGGAAAGCGTCGCCTGTAAACGAAGACCGGCGATTGTAAAAATGCTTGCTTGCGCGTTATCCGAGTGTCAGCTATTTCATTCCCCTAGGTCAGGTGATTCCAGCGTCGGCGCTGCAACCGCTAAGGGGCATAAGATTGCAATGATGTCCAAAACCTCCAACATCGTCGACGTCTATGTCGGCGCGCGCCTCAGAATGCGCCGGACGATGCTCGGAATGAGCCAGAGCCGCCTCGGCGAGCTTCTTGGCGTGACGTTCCAGCAGATCCAGAAGTACGAAAAAGGTTCGAACCGGATCAGCGCCAGTCGTCTTCAGCATACCGCCCGAGTGCTCGAAGTCTCGCCAGGCTATTTCTTCGAGGGCGCCCCTGCCGATTCCGCCGAACCCGGCTTTGCCGAGGACTCCTCGCAATCCTATGTCGTCGATTTCCTTGCTTCGACTGAGGGATTGCAACTCAACCGCGCTTTTCTGCGGGTTCGCGACCCCAAGGTGCGCCGCCGTATTGTCGATCTGGTCATGTCGCTGGCGTCGGACGCAGAGGGCGCCGCCAGCGAGAGCGTCGGCGGCGAGGATGTATCCGTTCGGTAAATCGAACAACCTGACCAAAACGGCTTGACGCACCGAACGCTCGCTGCCAAAAGCGGCGCCGCGCGGCCCGAGGCCGCCCGCATGTCAGGGCGCCGTTGCGCCGGCCGCCAGCAGGAGATCGTTTATATGACTCGTCAATATTACGAGTTTACCAGTGAATCTGTGTCTGAAGGGCATCCCGACAAGGTTTGCGACCGTATTTCCGATGAGATCGTCGATCTGTTCTTTCGGGAAGCGCCAAAGGCGGGCATCGATCCTTACCAGATCCGTGTCGCCTGCGAGACTTTAGCCACCACCAACCGGGTCATCATCGCCGGTGAAGTGCGCGGACCTAAGATTTCCATGGAAAAGATCGAGGCGACCGCCCGCAACGCGATCAAGGACATCGGCTACGAGCAGGACGGCTTCCACTGGCGCGACGCCAAATGCGAGGTGCTGCTGCACGCCCAGTCGGCCGACATCGCGCAAGGGGTCGACGCGGCCGGCAACAAGGATGAAGGCGCGGGCGACCAGGGAATCATGTTCGGCTACGCCTGCCGCGAAACGCCGGAACTCATGCCTGCGCCGCTCTACTATGCCCACAAGATTCTGGAGACGATCTCGAAGGCGCGCCATTCGGGCGCCGAGAAGACGCTCGGACCCGACGCCAAGAGCCAGGTGACCGTCCGCTATCACAACGGCAAGCCCGTCGAGGCGACGCAGATCGTGGTGTCGCACCAGCACCTCATCGAATCGCTGACCTCCGAGGAGGTCGCCGACCTCGTGCGCCCCTATGTCGCAAAGGCGCTGCCCGAGGGCTGGATCACGGCCAAGACAGTCTGGCACGTCAACCCGACCGGCAAGTTCTTCGTCGGCGGACCCGATGGCGATTGCGGCCTGACCGGCCGGAAGATCATTGTCGACACCTATGGCGGCGCGGCGCCGCACGGCGGCGGCGCCTTTTCCGGCAAGGATCCAACCAAGGTCGACCGTTCGGCGGCCTACGCGGCGCGGTATCTCGCGAAGAACGTGGTTGCAGCTGGCCTTGCCGATCGCTGCACGCTCCAGCTTTCCTATGCGATCGGCGTGGCGCGCCCGCTGTCGATCTATGCCGATCTGCACGGGACCGGGCGCATTGACGAGGCGAAGCTCGAGACCGCGCTGATGGACGTGATGAACCTCACTCCGCGAGGCATTCGCGAGCACTTCAGTTTGAACCGTCCGATCTTCGCGCGGACATCGGCGTATGGTCACTTCGGACGTGCGCCCGACGCCGACGGCGGTTTCTCGTGGGAAAAGACCGACCTCGCCGATACGCTGCGGGCTCTCGCCTGACCGCGTACCGACGCGGCCGATGGAGGCGAAGCGCGGACGCGACGGTCCAGCCGCGGTTCGCAGGCTCTACGGACGCAGCCGCGGCAAGGCGCTTCGCGCGGGCCAGCAGCGCCTGCTCACCGAAGCGCTGCCGGTCTTTTCAATTGCGCCGGAGACCCTGACCGAGGGCCACGCCTTCGCCGCGCCGGTGCGCGAAGTGTGGCTGGAGATCGGGTTCGGAGCGGGCGAACACCTGATTGAGCAGGCGAAGGCCAATCCGGATGTCGGGATCATCGGCTGCGAGCCGTTTCTCAATGGCGTCGCCGCGGCGCTTGCCGGCCTCAAGCGCGAGCGTCTGTCCAACGTGCGCCTCAGGCGCGGCGACGCGCAAGCGGTCATCGAGGCTGCCCCGGACGCGTTCTTTTCACGTGTCTTCGTCCTCTACCCCGACCCCTGGCCAAAACGGCGCCACCACAAGCGGCGTGTCATCGCCACGGCCATGATCGAGGCTTTGGCGCGGGTTATGCGCAGCGACGCGGAGTTGCGCTTCGCGACCGACATTGACGACTACGCTGGCTGGACGCTGGCGCGATTCCTCGCCTCGCCGCAGTTCCGCTGGGCGGCGAGGAGCGCCGACGACTGGCGCCGGCCCTGGCCTGAATGGCGCCCGACACGCTATGAGGCCAAGGCGCGCGGTGAGGGCCGGGGGTCCGTTTACCTCACGTTCGTGCGTCTGTGAGCCAAGAGGCGAATTCTCCGGTTAAGGAGAATCACGTAAGCAGGGCGCCCGGTCGAAGAGGTCTTGATGTCCGATAACCTGGATCGCCGCACGCTGCTCAAAGGGGCCGCCGCATCCGCGGCCGCGATGAATCCGGTCGCTGAGGCGTTCGGGGCCGAGCCCAACGGCCTCCAGTTCGATGCGCCGGTCCCGTTCACCTACGACCTGTTCAAGACGCAGGCGCGTGATCGCGCGCGCGGACCCTACATTCCCCCGGCCCGCCCGGCGCCCGAGATCCTGCAGAAGATCAACTATGAGGAGTGGGGAAAGATCCGCTACCGGGACGACTTCGCGCTGTTCGCCAATGGACCGAGCCGGTTTCCGGTGACGTTCTTCCATCTTGGCCTATTCTTCCAGAAGTCGGTCCGGATGCATGTCGTCGAGGGCGACTCGTCGCGAGAGATCATCTACCAGCAGTCCTATTTCGAGATGCCGGCCAATTCGCCAGCGCGCGATCTGCCGAAAGGCGCCGGGTTCGCCGGCCTGCGCGTCCAGGAAGCGCGCGCCGGCGCGCTCGACTGGCGCAAGAACGACTGGGTCGCATTTCTCGGCGCCGCCTATTTCCGCTCCATCGGCGAACTCGGACAATACGGCCTCTCCTCGCGCGGCGTCGCGCTTGATGTCGCTGTCGCCGATCGGCCGGAAGAGTTCCCCGACTTCACCGACTTCTACATCGATTCCGCGCCGGACAAAGACTCGATCACGCTCTACGCGCTGATGGAGGGCCCCTCGATCGTGGGGGCGTTCCGGTTCCTGATGACCCGCGGCAAGGGCGTGGTGATGGACATCCAGGCGGCGATGTTCACCCGCGCTCAGGTCTCGCGCTTCGGCATTGCGCCGCTCACCTCGATGTACTGGTATTCCGAGACCAAGAAGGAGACCGCGATCGACTGGCGCCCGGAGGTCCACGATTCGGATGGTCTCGCCATGTGGTCGGGGAAAGGCGAGCGGTTGTGGCGGCCCTTGAACAATCCGCCCCGTATCATGGTCTCGTCCTTTCTCGACATGAACCCGCGCGGTTTCGGTCTCCTCCAGCGCGACCGGGTGTTCGACCACTATCTCGACGGCGTCTACTACGACCGGCGCCCAAGCCTGTGGGTGGAGCCGCTGCCGGGCGCGGGGGGCGAAGGATGGGGCAAGGGGTCGATCCAGCTCTGCGAGATCCCGACCGACGACGAGATCCACGACAATGTGGTCGCGATGTGGGTGCCAGCCGAGCCGGTGCCCGCGGGGGCCGAACTCAACCTCGACTACCGCCTCTACTGGCTCGCGAACGAGCCTTTTCCGAGCAAGCTCGCGGTAATCTGGGCGACTCGCCTGGGGCGCGGCGGCCAGCCAGGCCAGCCGCGCCCGAAGGGGGTCAGGAAGTTCATGGTCGAGTTCCTGGGCGGCCCGCTCAGCGACCTTCCCTTCGGGGTCAAGCCCGATCTTGTCGTCTCGGCCTCGCGTGGAAAGTTCGGGCCCTACCAGCTGATCGAAGCGGTTCCTGACGGCGTCGCGGGCCACTGGCGGGTGCAGTTCGACCTCATCGTCGACGGGACGGATCCGGTCGAAATGCGCGCCTTCCTCAAGTCCGGCGGCGAGACCCTGACCGAGACCTGGATGTTCCAGTACCACCCATTCTGACGCCGTCGCGCAAGCTCGCCCGCCAGTTGTATCCGCCGCTCAGACGGCGCCGCCCTTGATCAGCGCGGGCAGCTCGGCCAGTGAGGAAATCTCGAAGTCGGGGGCGCCTGGAAGGCGCTCGCGGCGCTGGCCGTAGCGGTTACACCAGACGACCCGCATGCCGAAGTCGGACGCCCCATGCGCGTCCCAGGCGTTGGAGGATTGGAACGCGATCGCGCTCGCCGGAAGATCGAGCGAGTCGACCGCATACTGATAGACGTCGGGGTGGGTCTTGAAGGCGCCGACGGCGTCGGCCGAGAGAACCGCGTCGAACATCGCCTCGAGCCCGGAGCGCCTGACCAGCGCTTCGAGCATGCGCGGCGTTCCGTTGGAGAGGATGGCGATTCTGAACCCGCGCTCGCGCAAGGCGGCGAGGACGGCGGGAACCTCCGGGAACGGCTCGAGGCCGAGATAGAGCTCCATCAGGCGTTCATGCAGGGAGGGGGACGCGAGACCAAGGCTGTCGAGGGCGAAGTCGAGCGCTTCGCCGGTGACCTGCCAGAAGTCGGCGTAGCGGTCCTCGAGCGTGCGCAACCATGTGTACTGACACTGCTTGTCACGCCAGAGCGCGGTCAGCGCCTGGCGCCGATCCTCGGCAAGATCGGGGCAGCGCTGAGCGGCCGAGGCGAAGTCGAAGAGCGTGCCATAGGCGTCGAACACGCAGGCCCGAACGCCTTCAAGGGATCGCGAGTGTTGAGTCATGAGCGGCCTCGAGCATATGCGGACTTACGTCCGCAACCTACCTTTCCGTGAGAGCGAGCGCTTCG
>DATGHB010000247.1:0-5323 GCA_035308265.1 Roseiarcus sp. | reverse complement strand
CGCCTGCACAAGCACACGGGAAAGGCGGTGGTGTTCGAGGACTATAACGACATGGCGGCCCGCATCGACGATCCCGGCCTCGACGTCGACGAGAATTCGGTGCTGGTGCTCAAGAACGCCGGCCCGGTCGGCGCGCCGGGCATGCCGGAATGGGGCCAGTTGCCGATCCCGAAGAAGGTGCTGGCCAAGGGCGTGCGCGACATGGTGCGCATTTCGGATGCGCGCATGAGCGGCACCGCCTACGGAACCTGCGTCCTGCATGTCGCGCCCGAATCCTTCATCGGGGGCCCGCTGGCGCTGGTGCGCGACGGCGACATGATCGAACTGGACATTCCCGGCCGGCGCCTGAGCCTGAAGGTGAGCGACGAGGAGCTCGAGCGGCGCCGCGCGGCCTGGCGGCGCCCCCCGCCCCGCTACGGCCGCGGCTATGGGCTGTTGTTCTCGGAGCACGTGAGCCAGGCGAACGAGGGATGCGATTTCGATTTTCTCGAGCGCGGCGCGCCGACGCCCGACCCGGAGATCCACTAGGCCGTCCGGGCGATTTTACTGGCGTTTGCTCGTCCCGGACTTCGTGCTCAGATTGCATCCAGGCCGACGCGCGGGCTGTTTCCGCTTGCGGCGCGGGCGGTCGGCGGGCAGATGGAGTCGTCCCTCGAACCCGTAGGCTTTCCCCATGGACAGGCTGCATAACCCCTTCAAGCATGCGCTGAAATCCGGCCGGTTGCAGATCGGGATTTGGCACAGCCTGTCGAGTCCGATCGCGGCCGAAATCCTCGCCGACGCCGGGTTCGACTGGATTCTGCTCGACACCGAGCACGCGCCGAACGAACTGCCGATGGTGCTCGCCGAGCTGCAGGCGGCGAGCGGGGGAACGGCGCATGCCGTGGTCCGGCCAGCCTGGAACGACGCCGTGATCATCAAGCGCCTGCTCGACGTCGGCGCCCAATCGCTGCTGATCCCCTATGTCGAGACAGAGGAGGAAGCGAAGCGCGCGGTGATGTCCACCCGCTACCCGCCGGCGGGCTTTCGCGGTTACGCGGGGCAGGCGCGCGCGTCGCGCTATGGGCGGATCAAGGGATACCATGCCGCAGCCGACGCCGAGATCTGTCTGCTGGTCCAGGTCGAGACGAAGCGCGGGCTTGAGAACCTGGAAAGCATCGCAGCCGTCGAAGGAGTCGACGGCGTATTCGTCGGCCCCGGCGATCTTTCCGCCGCGCTCGGGTTCCTCGGCCAGCCGAACCATCCCGAAGTCGTTAGGATCATCGAGGACATGATTCAACGGATCAAACGCGCGGGCCGCGCGCCGGGGATCCTGACCGGCGACGCCGAACTCGCCCAGCGCTATATCGAGCTCGGCTCACTGTTCGCCGCCGTCGGTTCCGACATCGGGCTCCTGAGGGCCGCCGATCAGCTCGCGGCGAAATTCAAAAGCCAGAACACGGGCCGGTGAGCGCGTCAGCCCCCCTTGAGCGCGACGCTTAAGAAACGGAGCCGATGGAATGTATACCGCGAGCGCGGCGATGCTCGAGGCGCTTCAGGAAGCGGGCGTCTCCTATGTCTTCGCCAATTTCGGCAGCGATCATCCCGCGCTCATCGAGGCGATCGCGGAAGTGCGCGCGGCGGGTCGGCCGATCCCGGCGATCGTCACTTGTCCGAACGAGATGGTGGCGATGACCTGCGCCCATGGCTACGCGCAATTGACCGGAAGCGCCCAGGCGGTCGTGGTCCATGTCGACTGCGGCACCCAGTCGCTGGGCGGGGCGGTCCACAACGCCGCCAAGGCGCGCGTTCCCGTCTTCGTCTTCGCCGGCCTCTCGCCGGCCACCCAGGAGGGCGAGACGAGGGGCAGCCGCAACGAATTCATCCAGTGGATTCAGGACGTCCCCGATCAGCGCGGCATCGTCCGTGGGTACATGAAATACGACAACGAGCTGCGCAGCCCGCACAACGTCAAGCAGATCGTGCATCGCTCGCTGCAGATCGCGCAGAGCGATCCCAAAGGTCCGGTCTATCTCGTCGGCGCCCGCGAAGTGATGGAAGCGGAGACCAGGCGCGTCGCGATCGACCTCGCCGAATGGGCGACGATCGCGCCGATAGCCCTCCCCGAGGCCGCTGTCGCGAGCCTCATCGACTCCGTTCAGAAGGCCGCGCGGCCGCTCATCGTCACCTCCTATCTCGGCCGCAATCCCGGGGCGGTGGGCGAACTCGTCCGCTTCTGCGGCCGCCTCGGCGTGGGTGTGCTCGAATCCGTACCGAGCTATGTCAACTATCCTCACAACGATCCCCTCTACCAGGGCAGTCACTGGAATCATCCGTTCCAGAACCGCGTTCTCAAGGAAGCCGATTTCATTCTGGTCGTGGACAGCGACGTGCCCTGGATTCCCACGGTCAGCAAGCCGAGCGACGGAGCCAAGATCGCCATCATCGATGTCGATCCGCTGAAGGAGTCGACGCCGCTCTGGTCGATCAAGGCGCGGCAATGCTTTCGGGCCGACGCCGCGAGCGCGTTTGCGCAACTGAACGGCCGCCTCGATCGCGTCGAAATCGACGAGGGAGCCGCCGGGCGCCGGCGGCGCCACTACGCCGAGCGGAGCGAAACGCGCAAAGCGGAACTCGCGCGTCTCGAGGCGCCCAAAGGCGACATCATCACGCCGGAATATTTGACGGCTCATGTGCGCCGCGCAGTCGGGCCCGAGGCGATCGTGCTCAACGAAGGCATCACCAATTATCCGGCGATCTCGGACCACATGGCGCGCGAAAAGCCGGGGACGATGTTCGCGAGCGGCGGCGGGTCGCTCGGCTGGACCGGCGGCGCGGCGATCGGCATGAAACTGGCCGCGCCGGACAAGACGATCGTCGCCCTCACCGGCGATGGCTCCTACATGTTCTCGCAGCCGTCCACCGTGCACTGGATGGCGCGCCGCTACCGCACGCCGTTCCTTCAGATCGTCTACAACAACCGCGGCTGGAAGGCGCCCCGATTCTCCGCCCTCGCCGTGCATCCCGACGGCTTCGCCAGCCGCGCCAAGGATCTCGACCTGAGCTTCGATCCGCCGCCGGACTATTCCGGCATCGCGGCCGCGGCCGGCGGCGCTTTCGCGCGAATCGTCAAGCGTGCGGGGGACGTGGAGGCGGCGATCGCCGAAGGCTTGAGGGAGGTCATCGAGGAAAGTCGCTCGGCGGTTCTCGACGTGTGGCTCTCCGATCATTGATTCGCCGACTCCCCACGCGCCGATTCTGGCTTTCATCGCCGCCGCCTGCTAGTATCGGTGGTCAAGGCCTTCCCTCGGAATCGGGCGCCGCCGTTCTCCCGCGCTCTGGTTGGAGGGTTCGCGCAGCGGAGAGCATCATGCGCGCGCTCATTCTTTCCTATGTCGCCTTGTTGGCGATCGGGTCTGTCGGCTACGCCCAGAATCAGCCCGGGGCGTTGCGCGGCGTCTACAACCCTCCCGGGTTGGCGCCTCCCGCCAAGACCGTCGGCAAGTCGACGCTGTCCGCGCCGAACCCTGACGCCCTCGGCACGGGTCCGCGCGTCACGATCTCCGGAGACCCGACGCAAGGCGAGAGGCTGCCGAACGACGTCACTCCCGCGCCGATCCCGGATCGGCCTGGCTATGGGAAGGCTGTGGTCAACGGCCGCCGCGTCATCGTCGACCTTAGCAACAATCGCATCTACCAGGTCCTGGACTACTAGACCGCTCCCGCATCCATCCCCCGAGCGCCGCTTTCGGCTAAGCCGGGCCGGGCGAAGCCATCCGTTAATTTTCTGTCAACCCTGCTCGGCGATGATTGACCATCCGTCAGCGTCCCGCTGCGCCGCCGCGGGCTAAGCGGCTGACTCCGAACGCGCGGGGGCGCGCCCATGCCTCGCCCGCCTCGAAGGATTGTGACAATGAGAACGATGTCGCGCCGAGAGCTCCTGACACTGGCCGCGACCGGCGCCGTCGCCCTCGCGACTCCCGCGAGAGCCGACGCGCCCGCGCAGTTTGCCCCTGAGGAGATCATCGACAACGGCCAGCGGTTCTTTGGCAGCGTTTCGCGCGGGCTGGCGCAAGGCGTGCAGGAAGCGTGCCGCCGCTGGGGCCTGCCCAACGCCTACATCCTCGGTCAGGAAGCCTCGGGCGCCTTCGTGGCCGGGCTTCGATACGGCGAGGGCAAGATGTATACCCGCAACGCCGGCAATGAGCGGATCTATTGGCAAGGACCGTCGATCGGCTTCGACGCCGGCGGCGACGGCGACCGGACCATGATGCTGGTTTACAATCTGCCGGATACGGGAGCGATTTTCGACCGCTTTGGCGGGCTGGATGGGTCGGCCTATTTTGTCGGCGGCTTGGGCTTCACCGCTCTCGGCGCCAAGGGCGTCGTCGTGGTTCCCATCCGCACCGGGCTCGGGTGGCGCCTGGGCGTCAATCTCAACTATCTCAAGTTCACCCAGCGGGCGACCTGGAATCCGTTCTGACGGCGCGGGCCCCGGAATCGCGAGCCATACGCGCCGGCTAAAGATGGGGCGCCCTCGATAGCGCCCTGTTCGAAAGGGCGATCGGCCCACGGATGCGCTTGAGGGCGCGCCGCGACGCACGCTCGGATGGCTAAGCTCGACCTTGACGCCTCTCCGCTCGCGCGTGTTGAAGTCGGCGCCGATCGAGCGCCCGAAGCAGCGGCGTAAGGGAGACGAGCATGGCGGCGCAAGGCCTCAAGGAGATGACCGAGACCAGGAGCCCGAAGTTCGGGCATTTCATCGTGGAGTTCGCCACACCTGGAATCGGGCACATTCTCAAGTCGGCGGGATGCGACTTCGTGCTCTTCGATCTCGAGCATTCCGGATTCGGCTTCGAGACGGTCAAGAGCGCCATCCGCTATTTCGAAGCCGCCGATCTGCCGGCAATCGTGCGCGTTCCGTCGAAGGACTATCATCACATCGCTCGCGCGATGGACATGGGCGCCGAGGGCCTCATGCTGCCCATGGTCGGCAGCGTGGACGAAGCCCGGCACATCGTGAAATCGATGAAGTACACGCCCGAGGGAGGGCGTGGCGTCGCGCTTCAGGTCTCCCACGATCGCTATCGCCCTGGCGCTGTGGTGGACAAATTCGCCGCCGCCAATCGCCGCGGCACGTTCTTCTGCCAGATCGAGACCGCGGAGGGCGTCGAGAACGCCGACGCCATTGCGGCGCTTCCGGGGGTCGACTGTCTGTGGGTCGGCCACTTCGACCTTTCGGTGTCGCTTGGGGTGCCCGGAGACTTCGGCTCGAAGACCTTCACCGACGCGATCGCTCGCGTCAGCGAGGCGACGCGCAAGCATGGAAAGTCTCTTGGCCGCC
>DATGHB010000246.1:0-9084 GCA_035308265.1 Roseiarcus sp. | reverse complement strand
CCTTTGGTTTCGCGCGCTTTTTCGCGAAAAGCCGGTTTCCAATTTTTTCGCAGCGCGCCCGAGGCGGCGCCGTTCATTCCGGGCGCTGATCGGCCCAGGAGGCGCGCGCCTCATCGATCAACGCCGCCATGGCGAGGCTTTGCGCGAGCGGCATCGATGCGCTCTCCGTCTCTCCCCGCCGGACACAGCGCATCACCTCGTCGGCCTCGTAGTGATAGCCGTTGCCCCGATAGACCCGGGTGACGGTCCGCCTTCCGCCGGGCTTAAGCGCCGCCGCCAATCCCCTGAACCGCTGCTGCGCGGCCTGCGCCAACGCGCCCTCGCGCAATCTCTCGAGGCGGAGATTGCCGGCCTTGGGGCGGCTTGCCGGCCGGGTCCTGGTCAATGTCAGGCGGAACGGCCGGAAGATCGGCGCATGGACATGAATTGAGCCGTGATCGCCCTCGATGGTGAGATCGTTGGGCAGCGGCGCCCTCAGGCTCGCCCGCACGGTCGATAGCGCGCCGTTTCTGTGGCGCAGCGCCAGGACGCAATCCTCGTCGACGCCGGTTGCGCCTTGTCTCGCGGCCGCGGCCGCAAGCTCACCCTCGCCCATCAGGTCGAACGCCATCGCCAGCGGATAGATCCCACGATGGAGCAGCGCCCCGCCGGCGAGGTCCCGATTGAACAGGCTTTCGTCCGGGTCGGGCAGGTTCGAGGCCCCGAAACTGCCGCAGAGGCTACGGGGCGTTCCGATCGCCTGAGCGTGGATCATCGTCCGCAACTCCCCGACGAGCGGCAGAAAGCGCGTCCACATTCCCTCCATGCAGAAGACGCCCGAGGATCGCGCAGCCTCAAGCATCGCCTCGGCGTCGGCGCGCGACGCGGCGAAGGGCTTTTCGACCAGCACGGCCTTCCCCGCCGAGAGGCAGGCAATGGCCTGATGCCGGTGGGCCGAGGGCGGAGTAGCGATATAGAAGGCGTCCACGTCCGGCGATCGCGCGGCCTCCTCGACGCTCGAGCGAACGTTGGCGATGCCGAAATCCCGGGCGAACGCGGCCGCATTCGCTTCGGTGCGCGAACAGACGAGCACGGGCGCGCCGCCGTCAGAGGCGCGCAGGCCGAGCACGAATTTGCGCGCCGCATAGCCGGCGCCGATGATTCCCCAGCGGAACATGCCCGCCTGCTTCCCCTCCGTCATCGGCCGCTCAATGCTGGTGCATCCGCAAGATCCGCCGTTCGATCGCCCGTCCGATCCAGGACGGCGCCTTGACCATCGCATAGTCCAGCTTCGAGGCCAGCGTCTCGGGCCTGGGCTCGATGGGCGCGAAGCTGGTGTTGAGCCGGATCGAACTTCCGTCAGATCCAGCGTTCTGGATCGCGATGGTCAATTCGGTCAGATGCATGGTGAAGTCATGCGGCGGAAAGGAGGGCCGTCCGCTTTGCAGCGCGTCGGCGAGTTCGGCAACGCCGATCGCCTTGTCCTGCTGGCCGAGTTCGCGCCGCGCCGCCGCGCGCAGGAGACCGCGGGGCGACCACCAACGCACTCTCGGCAACCCAGCGCGTCCGCTCGCGCCCGGCGGGGGATTGCGCAAAAGTTCGATCTTGCGCCCCCCCACGCCGAGCAGACCCTGCAATAGCGAGTTGACCCGAACCGACATCGCCTTGCGCGCGTTCAGCGTCAGCTGGCTGAATCGCTCCAGGTAAACCGGACACCGATAGTCTCGATAGGTGTCGGCGGTGAGCATCCCGAGATTGCCGACGATGCGCATGCGATGGTCGTATGGGACGCCGATGCTGCAAGTGACCCGCGCGACAACACCGCTCCTGAAGTTGAGGCACGCAACCGAGAAGTCAGGCGTATCCGGCGGGTTAAGCTCAAGGTTCGTCTTGTCGGGAAGAACCTGCTTCGAGAAGGCGGTCACGCTTTCCACCGGACCGAAGATCGCGCAAAGCCATGTCAGGTGGTAGCCGACATGCTCGTATGTGCAGCCCCACTCGTATTCGTGGAGATAGGGCCATGGCGCGCCCGTTCTGCTGCGCCAGATTTCCGGAACCATCCGATAGATCACGTTGTCGTCGAACTCCGCGTAGACGATCCGCACGTCGCCGACCGCGCCATCGCGCACCGCCTTCCACATCGTCTGCGTCGTGTCGCTCATGGCGTTCGACGGCGCGCAGGAGAGCCGGAGCCCGAGGCTCTCGGCAAGCTCGATCAGCGCCCGGGCCTCGGCGATGTCCGGTGCGAGCGGCTTCTCCGAGTAGACATGCTTCCCGGCGAGAAGGGCCGCGCGAGTCACCTCGACATGGCTGTCGATGCTGGTGAGATTGACGACGATGGCGATTTCGGGATCGGCGAGAAGCTCCTCGTTGCTGGCGTAGGCCTTGAGCTTGTAAGCCTCCGCCACCACGTCGCGGCGGGCGCGATTGCGGTCCGCCACGCCCTTGAGAGCCAGTCCGGGATGACGCGCCCAGGTCGCCATATAATGGTCGAAGACATAGCCGCAGCCGATCACGCCAATCTTCACATTCGCGTCCCTTCATTGCTTCGCGGATGCGGCGCCCGGGCCATATGCGTGACTCGCAAGCTCCTAGCACGGACGCGAGCAAGCGCGAAACGGCTCGGGAGGTTGCGGCTCTGGCCGGGGCCTCAACTTGACATGAGTCTGAAAACCGTGCGCCTGCCCCAGACATGACCGTCGGCGAGACTGAAGGAACGACGCCCGCCGGAGCGAGGGCTGCGCCCCCGAGCATCAAAACTGCCTCGGTGATCGTGCCGCACCTCGACGATTACGAGAACCTGGACGCCTGCCTGACGCTGCTCGGCGAACAGACTTTCCCCAGCGAGCGCACGGAAATCATCATCGCCGACAATGGCAGTTCGCGGGGCCTCGACACGCTGCGTGAGCTTGTTGGCGCGCGCGGAGTTATCGTCGAGGTCAAGGAACGCGGCGCGGGCCCGGCGCGCAACGCGGGCGTTCGCGCTTCGCGAGGCGAGGCGCTGGCGTTCCTCGACAGCGACTGCCGGCCAGACCGGCGTTGGCTCGAGGAAGGTCTCGCCGGTTTGAGCTTCGCCGATTTTGTCGGCGGGAGGGTCGACGTCCTGGTCGGGGACAAGCGCCGGATGACCGCGGCCGAGGCGTTCGAGAGCGTGTTCGCGTTCCAGAACGAGCGCTACGTCAAGCGCCGCAAGTTCACCGTCACCGCCTCGATGTTCGTGCCCCGTTCAGTCTTCGACGCGGTCGGCCCCTTCGAGAACGGCGTTCCCGAGGATATCGACTGGTGCCGCAGGGCGCACGCCAAAGGCTATCGCATCGGCTTCGCGCCTCGCTCGATCGTCGGGCATCCGGCGCGCCGGACGATGGACGAACTCAAGCGCAAATGGCGGCGCCTCACGCTCGAATGGTTCGCGGCGGCGAGCCGGGACGGCAAGGGGCGGGCGCCCATGATGGCGCACGAGTGGGGGGGGCTGCTGGCGATCGCCCCCGGCGCGCTGGCGCTCATGACCACGAGACGCCTGGGCGGCGCGCGAGACCGCATGCTGGCGATCGGCGCGCTTGCGCGGATCCGGGCCTATCGGTTCATGGTCGCGCATCGGGCCATCCTGGGCCTGGCGGAAAAGTGAGAACCGCCGCTCCGCCGCGCGCCCCGAGGATAATCGCCGGTATGGCCGCGCTCTCTTCAGATGATTCAAGCCGGAATATCGCACAAGGCTGGACCCTCCGGTTTCGCCATGTTATGACCATCCGCGCGATAATCACCTTCACGAAGTGAAATGAGGCTGTTTTCGATTTCGAGTTGCGGCCTGCAACTTGTCGAGATCGAACGGCCCGCTCGTGCTCCTGCGATTGCATTGATCCGACGGACAGAAAATTCGGGCGGAAATCAGCAAAGCGCTTTGAATTCTCGTCTTTGGCTTCACTCGGGGGACGGCGTCAGTGATCAATATTTCCCGATCGCCGCTCCGGATCAGTCTGTTCGGCGGCGGGACCGACTACCCAACCTATTTCAATGACCATCCGGGCGCGGTGCTGGGCGCCTCGATCGACAAGTACATCTACACCATCGCGCTGCCGATGGCGGATTTCGCGGAGCATCGCTACCGCATCACCTACCGGATCGTGGAAGGCGTCGATCGGGTCGAGGAGATCAAACACAACGTCATCCGGGCGACCCTGCTCGACATGGGTTATGACAAACCGCTGAACCTGGCGATCATTTCCGACCTGCCGGGAAATTCCGGGCTCGGAAGCTCCTCGTCCTTCACCGTCGGATTCATTGCGTTGATGGAGTTCCTGAACGGCCGTTCGATCACGAAATTCGATCTCTTCAAGCGAGCGGTTCGCACAGAGAGAGAACTCTTGAAGGAGAACGTCGGCATCCAGGACCAGATTCACGCCGCTTTCGGCGGCCTCAACCTTTACCAATTCCATAAGGACGACTTGACGATCCGGCCCGCTCAAATGGCGACGGAGTGTCGCGGCGCGCTCGATCGGTCTCTTTGCCTGGTTTATACAGGCATCCAGCGTCACGCCTCGGCCGCGGTGGCGGAGCAGCTGAAAAATACCGAGGAAAAAACGATTCACAAGGATCTCACCCGCCTGGTCGAGCTTTGCCGCGAAGGCCTCAAAGTGCTGGAAGGACGGAACTCCGAAGCGATGCTTCGCGATCTCGGCAAGCTGGTGAGCGAAGGATGGGAAGCCAAGCGCCGGTTCTCCACCTCCGTCTCCCTGCCCAAGATCGACGAGACCTATGACGAAGCGATGCGGCTTGGCGCCTATGGCGGGAAATTGTGCGGCGCGGGCGGCGGCGGGTTTCTCCTGTTCATGGCGCCCGACCACGTTCAGGCCAGGATGATCGAGACCTTCGGGCAGAAGAGCTTCGTCAAGATCTGCCTGGAAGATCACGGGGCCGGAATCATCAGCCGATAGCGCTCAACGACCGTCCCGCCCGCCGGCCCGACCCCACCACCCAAACGAGAGAGACGATGCCTCAGCGCGCCTTGATTACCGGAATCACGGGAATGGTCGGCTCGCATCTCCTGGACTACCTTCTCGACAGGACCGAGTGGGAAATCCATGGCATGCTGCGATGGCGGAGCCCGCTCGACAACATTTCCTCCCATCTCGACGAAATCAATGTCGGGACCCGAATCAAGCTGCACTACGCCGACCTGCGCGACACGATGGCGATCGAGAATTGCGTTCAGGCCGCGCGCCCGGACTACGTGTTTCACCTCGCCGCCCAGAGCTACCCGCAAACCTCGTTCACCGCGCCGCTCGACACGATGGACACCAACATCCAGGGCACCGAGCGGGTTCTTGGCGCGCTCAGACGCTTCGCCCCCGAGGCGATCATCCACGTCTGCGCCTCGTCCGAGGTTTTCGGCCGCGTCCCGCGCGAGAAGCTGCCGATCGACGAGGAATGCACCTTCCACCCGGCCTCGCCGTATGCGATCTCCAAGGTCGGAACCGATCTCGTTGGCCGCTATTACGCCGAGGCCTACAAGATGTGCGTGATGACGACCCGCATGTTCACCCACACCGGCCCGCGCCGCGGCGATGTCTTCGCCGAGTCGACCTTCGCCAAGCAGATCGCCATGATCGAGGCCAACAAGCTTCCCCCGGTGGTCAAGGTCGGCAACCTCGATTCGCTGCGCACCTGGGCGGATGTCCGCGACGCGGTGCGCGCCTATCACCTTCTGGTCACTGTTAACCCGACGCCCGGCGCGTATTACAATATTGGCGGCCAGTACACCTGCACCGTGCGCGCGATGCTCGACACCCTGATCGGGCGATCGACCTGCGCTGACATCAGGGTCGAGATCGACCCGGAGCGCTTGCGGCCGATCGACGCCGATCTGCAGGTTCCCGACACGACCAAGTTCCGCGCCCACACCGGCTGGCAGCCCGAAATTCCGTTCGAGACGACGATGAGCGACCTGCTCGAATATTGGCGCGAGCGCGTCCGGCGGAACGAGAGCTTCCTCGCCCGCTAGACCTTGCTGCTGCGTTGGGCTAGCGCGATCGACGGACAGGCGCAATTTGAGGGCGTGATTTGAACAAGAGCGATAGAATCCTCGTGACCGGCGCCGCCGGCCTCATGGGGTCGGCGCTCGTCGATCATTTGCGCGCCGAAGGCTATGAGAATGTCATTCCGTTGGCGCGAGCCGACTGCGATCTCGTGGATCCGTCGGCGACCTTCGCGGCGTTCGAACGGCGCCGCCCGGATCATATCTTCCACGCCGCCGCGCGCGTTTACGGAATCATGGCCAATCTCAAGAATCAGGGCGCATTATTCTACGATAACTGCATGATGAACACGAATGTGATCGAGGCCTCGCGGCGCGCAGGCGCGCGCAAAATCACAGTCATGGGGACCGGCTCTGTCTATCCGTTCCCTTCGCCGGGCCTGCCGCTCAAAGAAGACATGATCTTCATGGGCCGCCCCCACGCTGCGCAAGCGGGTTACGCAAGCGCCAAGCTCGCAATGCTCGCCATGCTCGAGGCCTATCAGGACAGCTACGGTCTGAAATCGGCGTACATCGTATCGGCCAATCTCTTTGGCCCGCGCGACAGGTTCGATACCGAGACTGGGAACGCCGTTCCGTCGCTGATCAAGAAATTTCACGACGCGAAGAAGAGCGGCGGCGCAGTTTCGGTCTGGGGCGACGGCTCCGCTCAACGCGACTTCGTCTATATCAAGGACGCCGCCCGGATCGCGCTTGGAATCATGAACGGCGTCGAGGGCCGGGTCAACATGGGCAGCGGCCAGATCTGTCGCATCCGCGATATCGTCGACGCCCTTGCCGAGATTACCGGACTGGGCGACCGAATCGAATGGGATTCCTCGAAGCCGAACGGCCAGGCGTATCGCGCTTACGACCTCTCGAAGATCGAAGGCCTCGGCCTCAAGCCCGCGTACTCGATTCGCGACGGGCTCAGGGAGACATGGGACTGGTATTGTGCGCGCCACGGCTAGCCCGCTGAGTGCTGACGCCGGCGCAAAGCGCTCCGCTGCGCGCTTGAAAAGCTGGGTCGTCGGCGAGGCGCTGCCGCTCTGGGCCGAAGCGGGATTCGACCCGGCGCGCGGAAGCTTCGTTGAGCGCCTGACCTTCGAGGGGAAGCCGCTCCTCGACGCGCCGCGGCGCGCCATGGTGCAGGCCCGCCAGATCTATGTCTTCTCCCATGCGGCGCTGATCGGCTGGCGCCCTCAAGGCAAGGCGATCGCGCTCGAAGCCGCGCACCGGCTGATCGACCGCTATCATGGCAGCGACGGCGGCCACGGCTGGGTCTTTTCCGTCCATCCCGACGGCGCGATCTCAAACCCGAAGCGCGATTTCTACGTCCAGGCCTTCGCGCTGTTCGGGCTGGCGTGGGCCTACAAGCTCGCGCCCGAGCCCAGGTTTCTCACCGCCGCGCTCACCACGCTCGAGGTTCTCGACCGGCATTTCAAGTCCCCGAGCGGGGGCTTTCACAGCGCGCTTCCCGCCGATGAAGCCAAACGCGAGCAGAACCCGCACATGCATCTCTTCGAGGCGATGCTGGCGTGGTTCGAGGCGACGGGGCGCGAAATGTTCCTCGCCCGCGCCGCGGAGCTCGACGCCATGATGACGGCCCGCTTCTTCCAGCCCCGCACCGGAATCCTGGCGGAATATTTCGATGGCGACTGGAACCCGCGGGAAGGAATTCACGGTCGCATCTGCGAGCCTGGCCATCATTTCGAATGGTCGTGGCTGCTTCGCCGCTACGCGAGGCTGACGGGACGCGCCGATTCGCCGATCGCCGAGGCCTTGAAGGCGTTCGCCGACCGGCATGGCTATGACGCAGAGGGCTTCGTCGTCGACGAACTCATCGACGACGGGCGCGTGCATAAACCCTCCCGCCGTTCATGGCCTCATACCGAAGCGGTCAAGGCCGAGGTCGCGGCGGCAGAAGCGGGAGATGACGAGGCGCCAGCGCGCGCGGCCCGGGCAATCGACCAGCTGCTTTCCGTTTTCCTCGGCCGCCCGGTTCCAGGCGGATGGATCGACCATGTCGACGCCAGCGGCGCTCCGCTCGTCGACGGCATGCCCGCGAGCACTCTCTACCATGTCTTTCTCGCCGCGGCCGAAGCGGACCGCCTCTGGAGCGGGTATGAGGCCGGAAGGCCATGAGCGGCGGCGCGATCCGGCAGGCGGTGATCCTGGCGGGCGGCAAGGGAACCCGGCTAGGCGAGATCACGCGCAAAGTCCCGAAGCCGATGCTCCCGATCGCCGACCGCCCGTTCCTCGACTATCTGATCGAAATGATCGAGCGCCACGGCTACGAGGACATTCTCCTGCTCGGGGGCTATCTCGGCGAGGTTCTCGAGGCGACCTATGACGGGCGCCGGATCGGCGGCGCGACGATCCGGGTCATGCGGGAAAGGGCACCGCTCGGCACCGCCGGCGCGCTCACGGTCGCGGGCGACGCGCTCGACCCCCGTTTTCTGATGATGAACGGAGACGCGTTCTTCGACATCAATCTGCGCGCCCTGGAGCAGGCCTCTGATCAAAACGGGGCGATGGCGACCTTGGCCCTGCGGTCGGTCGAAAACGCCGCCCGCTACGGGCGGGTGATCGAAGACAAGGGCAAGATCGTCGCGTTCGTCGAAAAGGACGCTAGACGGGAAGGGCCGGGAATCATCAATGGCGGAATCTATGTGCTGAAGCGCGAGATCCTCGACCTCGTTCGCGCCCTGCCCTCATCGCTGGAACGGGACGTTTTTCCCGGGCTGGTCGAGCGAGGCGAGATCCGGGGCCAGGAGTTCGAGGGCTATTTCCTCGACATCGGTCTGCCGGAAACGCTCGAACAGGGACGGCGCGAATTGCCCAAGGTGCGGCTGCGCCCCGCCGCCGTTTTTGACCGGAGCGCGCTCATCACTTTAGCCGAGGGCGACCCGGAGGCGTTTCATTGGACGGAGGGCGCGGTCGAAGCCATCCGCGCGCTGAACGATCGCGGCTATTATGTCCTTGTCACGAACGATCCCCAACGGGGCGCGCGGGCGACGCTTGTCGCGGACGACTCACGCCGCCTGAACGCGGCGACGCAGGAGCGCCTCGCAGCCGAAGGGGCCCATGTCGAT
>DATGHB010000245.1:0-4179 GCA_035308265.1 Roseiarcus sp. | reverse complement strand
GGGCGTCGCCATGAAGATCGCCAACGACGTCCGCCTCTACGCCAGCGGGCCGCGCGCGGGCATCGGCGAGCTCAAGATTCCTGAAAACGAGCCCGGCTCATCGATCATGCCGGGCAAGATCAATCCGACCCAGTGCGAGGCCCTGACCATGGTTGCGGTGCAGGTGTTCGGCAACGACCAGGCCGTCGCCTTCGCCGGTTCGCAAGGGCAGTTTCAGCTCAACGTCTACCGGCCGGTCGCCCTTCACAACGTCCTCGAATCGATCCAGCTGCTCGCCGAGGGCTGCCGCTCGTTCGACGAACATTGCGCGCGCGGCATCGAGCCGAACTTAAAGCGCATCAAGGCCAATCTCGACAATTCGCTGATGCTGGTGACCGCGCTCAACCCCCATATCGGCTACGAAAAGGCGGCCGAGATCGCGCTGAAAGCCTATCGCGAGGACACGAGCCTGAAGGCGGCGGCGCTGGCGCTCGGCTATGTCACGGCCGCCGATTTCGATAAGTGGGTGCGGCCGGAGGACATGATCCATCCGCTCAGGAAGACCTGAGCGATAAGCCCCGTCGGCATGGGCTAGCTCGAGGCCGCCCGATTGGTTGCTTTTTCGGCCGGACTGGGACCCGCCCCTTTGAGGCGAACGACCGACTGGAGCGCATCGAACCAGAAGGGAGCGCCGAACAGCGCCGCCACGGCGGTGATGAACCAGCCAAGCAGCGGGCGGTACCAGATCGAAAAGGGCGCGCCCCAGAGCGATGTCCAATGTCCTTGCTCGTCCTGGAAGTCCAGGAAATGTCTGGGCGCCCATCCGACCGGGAAGCCGTCCTGCGCCATCGTGTCGATCGCGGCCATCACCAGTTCGCCGTTGCGGACGGCCTCAGCGACATTCGTCGGCTGGGACGATGGAGGAAGCGAGGTCGCCTTAAGTTTGTCGATGAGGGCAGGCTGCCCCGACAAAAGCGTGCCGATCCGAATGGTGTCAACGTTGACCAGGAAAGCCATCAGGAGGGCGATGAAAAAGGTCATCACTTGGGTCTGGCGCTTGAACCTGCCGCTGAGGCGATCCATCCCATTATCGAACCAGTTCGCAAGGTCCTGTTTTACCTTTTGGATGTCTCCGCCGCTTCGATTCACAATTCCCTGGATGAGCTGCCTGAGCTGCGGGTCGGGAATGCTCGCGATTTGGCTCTTGAGCGCGGCGACCGCCTGGGGCCCCGGCGCCTGGGCGGCGGCCGCCGGGTCCGCCGCGGAAAGCCCTGTCACGTCGAGCAGGGCCTCGGCGAACTGCATCTTGTCAATGTATGCGGGGGCGTTCTTCAGCGGATCGGCGCCTCCCGGGCCAAGCGGACTGACCAGGGCATGCTGGTAAAGCTGTCTGGCCAGACCCGTGAAGTTGGGATCGTTGACCAGCGCCATGATCCCGGTTTTCAGATTCTTAACGCGGACATTGAATAGCGAGTTGATCGCCTCGACAGCCGCGCTGGTGAAGAGACTGATCCCAAGGAAGCCGAATATGATCCCCGCGGCGACATCCAGAATGGCGCTGCCAAACATGGGATCGGTTCTCCCTTTTTGCTTCGATGCCTTGAGATTGCTCCAAATTGACCACGCCACAAGCGAGGAATGCCTCGCGGTTCAAGCGCCCGTGATTTGTCAACAGCTATATCAGCAGGTCTCGCACGCCCTATACGGGTCGCCTGCTCGAGACGTGTATCCGAGCGCTTCAGGCGCCGTACGCCTTCATGAATACGTCGACCCCCGCTTCGACCGCGGCTTCGATGTCCTCGCGGCTCACGCTATCGACGACGCCGAACAGGACCTGCTTGAACACCCAGCTCTGGCAGAGGTCGCAGAAGTGCCCGGCGGCGCGCATCGGGTCCGGCGCGCTGAGCGCGCCTGCCATCTCGAGCGCCCGTAGCTCCTCGGCGAGGCGGGTCACCCCCCATAAGGGCCCCGCCTCATAGAAGGCGCGACCGACCTTGGGGAATTTCTCCGACGCCGCGATGACCACCCGCGCCAGCGCCACATGGCCCGGCTCGATCATCCGGCTCAGCAGCCTGACGCCGAAGTCGGTCAGCATGTCTCTGACCTCGCCCTCGCGCCTGAAGGCGACCCGCTCGGCGGCCTGCGCGTATTCCCCGCGGATGATCGCCTTGAACAGCTCGTCCTTCGAGTCGAAATAGGCGTAGAGGGTGCCCTTGGAGACGCCTGCGGCGCGCGCGATATCGTTCATGCTCGCGCCGTCGAAGCCGGCGCTCAAAAACACTTGCCTCGCGCCGTCCATGATCTGGCGCCGTTTTGCGCTGTCGGCGCCCGCGCCTGCTTCGCGCTCCAATGCCTGCGAGTCCATGACTCACCACTACCCTTTCGACGACCGGCCACCGACCGAACCGTTCGGTTCGATTTTTGTTGCGATACGCCCGCCACTGCGCTATGTCAAACAAAATGACCGAACCGTTCGGTCGGCATTTGGTTAAGGGTTTATTAGGGCGGATTTTCTCACATGGCCGACGAGTCCAAGGCCCCTGAGCTTCGCGTGGGGGCGGCTTCCCATGCGACGCCCGCGCCTGCGCCCGCCGGGTTTCCCATCCCCGCGAATCCGCCGGGCGCTCTCGCGCATCCGCCGGCGGGCGGGGCGCCGGCCGTCCAGTTCGCGCCCGCCAGGCGGTCCGGCCTGCGCCGGTTCGTGGTCCCGGTTCTCATCGTCGCCGCGCTCGTCTATGGCGGCAAGACGGCCTATGACTGGTTCGTCGAGGGGCGCTTCCTCGTCTCCACCGACGACGCCTATGTCGGCGCCGACACGTCGATCATCGCCGCCAAGGCGATGGGGCATCTGACCGCGGTTCCGGTGGTCGACAACCAGATCGTCCACAAGGGCGAGCTCCTCGCCTCGATCGACGACGGCGACTATCAGAACGCCCTCGACGCGGCGCGGGCGCGCATCGGCACCCAGGACGCAACCATCGCCCGTTTCGCCCGGCAGATCGACGGCCAGGGCGCGATCATCGCCCAGGCCGAAGCCCAGGTCGCTTCGGCTGCCGCGCAGGTCAAGAGCGCCCAAGCGGACGTCGAGCGGGCCGGGCTCGAATATGATCGGTCGTTCAAGCTCGCTCAGACCAATTTCGGCTCGCAGCAACGGCTCGAGCAGGCGACCGCCGACCGCGACCGCACCCTGGCGGCGCTCGCCGCCGCCCGGGCGAGCCAGGCTTCGGCGGCGGCGGCGCTGGAGGGCGCAAAGGCCAATCTCGACGTGCTGAAGGCCCAGAAGGACGAAGCCCAGCGTCAGCGCAACGAGCTCGTGACCGCGCTTGAAATGGCGAAGCGCAACCTGTCGTTCACCCGCGTGCTCGCTCCCTTCGACGGGACCGTCGGCAACAAGGCGGCCGAGGTCGGCGAACTCGTGCAGCCGGGAACCCGGCTGATGGCGCTGGTGCCGCTCAACGCTTCCTATGTCGACGCCAATTTCAAGGAGACCCAGCTCGCGGGCATCAAGCCGGGGCAGAAAGTCGACGTCGCCATCGACGCGCTCGACGGCAGGGTGATCGAGGGCGTGGTCAAGTCGATCTCGCCGGCTTCGGGCGCGCAGTTCTCGCTCCTGCCCCCCGACAACGCGACCGGCAATTTCACGAAGGTCGTGCAGCGCGTCGCGGTGCGCGTTGCGTTCCCCGAGGATGTGCTGAAAACCGTGCCGCTGCGGCCGGGCCTCTCGGTCGTCGCGACCGTCCACACCCGCGATCCGAACGAGCCCAAACCAAGCCTGCTCGGCGCGCTCGGGCTCGAAGCCTTCGCCACCCGAAACGTGAGGCCGTGAGCGACGTCGCTCTTCGGGCGCCGGGCGGAGCGCTTCGCGCGCCCGCGCTCCCGGCCGCGGCGCCGAATTTCTCCGCGAAGCGGATCGCGGCCTTCGTTTTCATGGTGTTCGGGATGTTCATGGCGATCCTGGACATCCAGATCGTTTCCGCCTCGATCTCGGAGATCCAGGCCGGGCTCTCCGCCTCGTCCGACGAAATCACCTGGGTCCAGACCAGCTACCTGGTCGCCGAGGTGATCATGATTCCGCTGTCGGGCTTCCTGTCGCGGATGCTGTCGACAAGGATCACCTTCGCCGTTTCGGCCGGCGGCTTCACGCTGATGAGCTTCATGTGCGCCCACGCCAACTCGATCGAGGAGATGATCGTCTGGCGG
>DATGHB010000244.1:0-6883 GCA_035308265.1 Roseiarcus sp. | reverse complement strand
CCGGCGCAGGCCTCGGCGATCAACGCCAACGATCAGATCCGCGACCCCAAAGACTACGCGAAATCGGTGATCGCCTACCGCAACGGCGCGCCGATCCGGCTCTCCGATGTGGCGCGGGTCGAGATCGCGCCCGAGAACGATCGCCTCCGGGCGTGGATGAATACGACGCCGGCGCTGATCGTCAACATCCAACGCCAGCCCGGGGCGAACGTCATCAAGGTCGTCGACAGCATCAAGAAGCTGCTGCCCTCCTTGAGCGAGTCCCTGCCGGCGGCGATCACGGTGAAGCCGCTCACCGACCGCACGATCACCATCCGCGCTTCGGTTCAGGACGTCGAATTCGAACTTGCGCTGGCGGTCGGCCTGGTGGTGATGGTGATCTTCATCTTCCTGCGCAACATCCCCGCGACCATCATCCCGAGCCTGTCGGTGCCGCTGTCGCTGATCGGGGCGCTGGCGATCATGTATCAGGCCGGTTTCAGCCTCGACAATCTGTCGTTGATGGCGCTGACCGTCGCGACCGGCTTCGTCGTCGACGACGCGATCGTGGTGATCGAGAACATCGCCCGCTTTCTTGAGCAGGGCGACACTCCTCATGACGCGGCGATGAAGGGCTCGGCGCAAATCGGCTTCACCATCATTTCGCTGACCGTGTCGTTGATCGCGGTTCTGATCCCGCTCCTGTTTATGGGCGACGTGGTGGGGCGGCTGTTCCACGAGTTCGCGATCACGCTCGCCGCGGCGATCGTCATTTCCGCCGTGGTGTCGCTCACTCTGGTGCCGATGCTGTGCGCCAAGCTCCTGCGCCCGCACGGACGCCGCAGCGCGGCCAGCGGCGGGCGGTTCTTCCAGGGCCTCACCCGCTTCTACGCCGCGACGCTGCGCGTCGTGCTCGATCACCAGGGCGTCATGCTCCTGATCGCAGTCTTGACGTTCCTGCTCACCGGCTACCTCTACTCGACCATCCCGAAGGGCTTCTTTCCCATCCAGGACACCGGCGTCATCCAGGGCGTGACGCAGGCCGCGGAAGCGATTTCGTTCGACCAGATGGCCGACCACCAGCAGGCGCTGGCAAAAGTGATTCTCGCCGATCCCGACGTCACGAGCCTCTCCTCCTTCATCGGCGTCGACGGCTCGAACATCACCCTCAACTCCGGCCGCTTCCTCATCAACCTGAAGCCTCTCGCCAAACGCAAGGCGACGGCGAGCGAGATCATCCGGCGGCTCAAGAAGGAAACCGCGAGCGTCCCCGGCATATCGCTGTTCATGCAACCGGTGCAGGACCTCTCGATCGACACCGCGGTCAGCGCGACCCAATATCAGTTCACCCTCGAGAACCAGGACCTCGCCACGCTCGAGACCTGGACCCCCAAGGTTTTGCGGCGGCTCGCCCAGATTCCCTCGATCGTCGATGTGGCGAGCGATCTGCAGCCGGACGGGCGCTCGGTGATGGTCGATCTCGACCGCGCCAACGCCGCGCGGTTCGGCATCACCCCGGCAATCGTCGACAACGCGCTCTACGACTCCTACGGCCAGCGCATCATTTCGACCATCTTCACCCAGAGCAACCAGTACCGCGTCATCATGGACATCGATCCCAGGATGGCGGGCTCGGTGAAGTCGCTCGATTCGATCTACCTGCCGTCGGCGGCCACCACCACCGGCCAGACGCCGCTCCCTTCGGTCGCCAACTACACCGTCAAGACCGCGCCCCTGCAGATCTCGCACCTGAAACAGTTTCCGGTGACCATCATCTCGTTCAACCTCGCGCCGGGCGCCTCGCTTGGCGAGGCGGTCGACGCGATCGGCCGGGCCCTCGGCGAGATCGGCCTGCCGCCGAGTTTCGCGGTAAGCTTCCAGGGCGCCGCTCAGGCCTTCCAGTCGGCGCTGTCGAACGAGGTGTTCCTGCTCATAGCGGCGATCGCGGCCATGTATATCGTGCTCGGCGTGCTCTACGAGAGCTTCATCCACCCGATCACCATCCTCACCACCCTTCCGTCCGCCGGTATCGGCGCGCTGCTTACGCTCAACGCCGCGGGCGCCGGCCTCGACATCATCGGCGTCATCGGGATCGTGCTCCTCATCGGCATCGTCAAGAAGAACGCGATCATGATGATCGACTTCGCGCTCGAGGCCCAGCGCGGGCAGGGTCTGCCGGCGCGCGAGGCGATCTTTCAGGCCTGCCTTTTGCGCCTGAGGCCGATCCTGATGACGACGGTCGCGGCGATCTTCGGCGCGCTGCCCTTGATGCTGGCGACCGGGGTCGGCTCCGAGCTTCGCCGTCCGCTGGGGCTCGCGATCGTCGGCGGGCTCGCCTTCTCCCAGGTGCTGACCCTCTACACGACGCCGGTCATCTATCTCTTCTTCGAGCGGCTCGGCGAGCGGTTCGGCATCGGCGCGACCGGCTCGGCGCTCGCTCAGGAAACGCCGTGAACAACCGCTTCTCCGAGCTCTTCATTCGCCGGCCGGTGGCCACGATCCTGCTCACCCTGGGCATCATCTTCGCCGGCCTCCTCGGCTACTCGCAATTGCCAGTTTCGCCGCTGCCGCAGGTCGACTTTCCAGTCATCTCGGTTCAGGCGAACATGCCCGGCGCGAGCCCCGACACCATGGCGTCCTCGGTCGCGGCGCCGCTCGAGCGCCATTTGGGTCAGATCGCCGACGTCAACGAAATGACGTCGCAAAGCTCGCTGGGCACGACCCACATCACCCTACAGTTCGGCCTCGATCGCGACATCGACGGCGCCGCCCGCGACGTGCAGGCGGCGATCAACGCCGCGCGGGTCGATCTGCCGACCAGCCTGCGCCAGAACCCGACCTACCATAAGGTCAATCCGGCCGACGCGCCGATCATGGTCATCGCCATGTCGTCGACCACCCACACCGCGGGGCAGCTCTATGATCTCGCCTCTAACATCCTTCAGCAGCGCCTGTCGCAGCTTCCCGGCATCGGCGAGGTCGACATCTCCGGCGCGGCGCTGCCCGCGGTTAGGGTCGAGATCAACCCGGGCGCGATCTTCCACTACGGCATCGGGCTCGAGGACATCCGCGCGGCGCTCGCCTCCGCCAACGCCAACAGCCCGAAGGGCGCGATCGAGGACGACGACTTTCACTATCAGGTCTACGCCAACGACCAGGCGTCGCACGCCGCGCAATATCGCGATCTGGTGATCGCCTATCGCAACGGCGCGCCGGTCAGGCTCCGCGACGTCGCGGAAGTCCTGGACTCGGTCGAGGACCTTCGTAACGCCGGCCTCGTCAACGGCAAGCCCGGCGTCGCGGTGATCCTGTTCCGCCAGCCGGGCGCCAACATCATCCAGGCGGTCGACGGGGTCAAAGCCGAGCTGCCGCGCCTGATCGCGTCGCTTCCGGGCGACATCGATCTCACCGTCGCCGTCGACCGGTCGGTGACCATCCGGCAATCGCTGCACGACACCGAAAAGACGCTGATCATCGCGGTCTCGCTGGTCATTCTGGTGGTGTTCGCGTTCCTGCGCAGCGTGCGCGCGGCGGCGATCCCGAGCGTCGCGGTGCCGACTTCGATCATCGGCTCGTTCGGGGTGATGTACCTGCTCGGCTTCAGTCTCAACAACCTGTCGTTGATGGCGCTGACGATATCGACCGGCTTCGTCGTCGACGACGCCATTGTGGTGCTCGAGAACATCTCGCGCTATCTCGAACAGGGCATGGGCCGCGTCGAGGCCGCGATCCGCGGCGCGCGCGAAGTCGGCTTCACCGTCGTCTCGATCACGCTGTCGCTGATTGCGGTGTTCACGCCGCTTCTGTTCTTCGGCGGCATCGTCGGGCGCCTGTTCACCGAATTCGCCCTGACGCTGACGGTCGCGGTGCTCATTTCAATGGTCGTCTCGCTGACCACGACGCCGATGATGTGCGCGTTCATCCTGCCGCGCGGGGGCGAGGCCCGCCACGGGCGCATCTACCGGGCGACGGAGCGCGTGTTCGACGCGATGCTCGCGTTTTATCGTTCGACGCTTCGCGCAGCCCTTCGTCATCCGGGAGCCGTGGCGCTGTCGCTTCTGGCCACGGTCGGCCTCAACTACTACATGTTCCGCTACCACATCACCTATGGCCTGTTCCCGGTGCAGGACACGGGCCTCATCATCGGCGCGATCCAGGCCGATCAGAGCATCTCCTTCCAGGCGATGAAAACCAAGTTCACCCAATTGCAGACCATCGTGCAGGAGGACCCCGCGGTCCAGAGCGTCGTCGGCTTCACCGGCGGGCGGGCGACGAACTCCGGCTTCCTCTACTCATCGCTGAAGCCCTATACCGAGCGCAAACTCACCGCCGACGAGGTCGTCGCGCGACTGCGCCCCAAGCTCGAACGAGTCGCGGGCGCGCAGCTCTACATGGTCGCCGTCTCCGACTTGAGAACCGGCGGGCGCCAGAGCAACGCGACCTATCAATATACGCTGCTCTCCGACGACGCGAAGGAACTCTACGCCTGGGCGCCCAAGCTGACCGAGGCGCTGATGGCCAGCAAAATCATCAAGGACGTCAACTCCGATCAGCAGCTCGGCGGTCTTCAGACCAACCTCGACATCGATCGCGACACGGCGATGCGGCTCGGCTTGACGCTGAGCGCAATCGACAACACGCTGTACGACGCGTTCGGCCAGCGCCAGGTCTCGACCATCTACAACGCGCTCAACCAGTATCACGTCGTCATGGAGGTCGCGCCGCGATACTGGCAGGATCCGAGGATGCTGGATGAGATCTACGTTTCGAAGTCGGGCGCCAATCCGACCGGCGTGCAGCAGACCGGCTACGCCGCCGGCAATTACCAATCCACGACCGGAACGCAGAGCACGGCGGCGACGATTGCGGCCGATTCGGCCCGCAACCTCGCCACCAATTCGCTCGCCGCGAGCGGCCGCTCGTCCGCTTCGACGGGCGCCGCGGTCACGACCTCGCCCGAGACCATGGTTCCGCTCTCGGCCTTCGCCAAATTCTCGCCCGGCTTGACCCCGCTGAGAATCAACCATGAGGGCCAGTTCGCCGCCTCGACGATTTCCTTCAATCTGGCGCCGGGCCGCTCGCTCAGCGAAGCCGAGACGGAGATCGACAACGCCATCGAGCGCATCGGCATGCCCTCGACCGTCCGCGGCGCCTTCTCCGGCACCGCGAGGACTTATACGCAAACTCAGTCGAGCATGCCGCTTCTGTTCGGCACCGCGGTGGTGACGATCTATCTCGTGCTCGGCATTCTCTACGAGAGCCTGATCCACCCCTTGACCATCCTTTCGACCCTGTTCTCGGCCAGCGTCGGCGCGGCGCTGGCCTTGTGGGTGTCCGGCACGCAGTTCACGGTCATCGCCGCGATCGGCGTCCTGCTGCTCATCGGCATCGTGAAGAAGAACGCGATTCTGATGGTCGATTTCGCGCTTTCCGCGGAGCGCCAGGGGCGCGACACCCGCGAGGCGATCGAGGAGGCTTGCCTCCTGCGCTTCCGCCCGATCATGATGACCACCTTCGCCGCCTTGTTCGGCGCGCTGCCGCTGGCGTTCGGCACCGGCGAAGGCTCGGAGTTGCGCCATCCGCTGGGGATCACCATCGTCGGCGGGCTCATCGTCTCTCAGGCGCTGACCCTCTACACGACGCCGGTCGTCTTCCTCTACCTCGACAATTTCGGCAAATGGCTCAAGGGCCTGTGGCGCCGCTACTATGTGCGCCCCGGCCCCGCGCCGCTCGCCGGCGCTCGGTGAGGGCGAGATTCCAATCCGCGGGCCGGTTTCGCCCCTTTTTCGACCTTCCGGGCCGCGCGGCGCAAAGACCGCCTCGGCGCCCAGAAAAGCGTCGCGAATCGGTTTAGGCTTGGCTTCGATCCGGGCAGGCTTAAAATATCGCGGAGGTGATCGCGATACGGCCGAGGAAGATCCGAGAGTGAGCGCGGGAGAGGCATAGTGAGCGTCAAGTCGTCGGTCGAGGGAGCCAACAGCGCCGTCTCCGGCAAGGAGACCGTGGCGCAAACGGAATCTAAGAAAAACATGGTTCCTGAGATGAAGGACGGGACCTACAGCGACGGCCATCCGCTCGATCAAGTCCAGTACCTCGAGTGCAAGCTGATCCTGAAACCCGATCGCTTCACGGCGGCCAAAACGTTCCTCGAATATGGAGCGCTCGCCGGGAAGACCGCCAATGAGCTTGGGGTTTCGCTCGACAATCGCGACGTGGTTCTCGCGCCCGAGCTGAGGGAGGTGCTGTTCCTCGATACGCCCCGGTTCTTCCTTTACAATCAGGCGTTCATCCTTCGGCGGAGGATTCGCTATGAGCAGGGATTCCTGACCGGCGATCCGGAGATTGTCTTCAAGTTCCGTCATCCGGATATGCAGACCGCCGCCGACCTCGACGTGAGGCCCAGGATCAAGGGCGAATACAGGATCAAATTCAAGGCGGAAGCCCTGCCACTCAAGGATCGGGTCGGCGGCTTTAGGCTCCTGTTCTCGCACAATGTCGAGATTGGCCTCAGTCAGCTGCCGGAGGGCGACCAAACATCTATGACGACGCTGGCCGATATCTTCCCCTGCCTCGCGGACCTGAAGAAATCCTCGACCGCTCGGGTCGAAACCGTGAACCAGACCATCGTCGAAGAAGTGCTGCAGGATCTCGGGGTGCTTGACTTCGGCCACGGCATAACCGCGAAGGCGAACGTCGCGCTTTGGCGAGAGCGAGGCATGTACCGGCCGCTGTGCGGAGAGTTCGCTTTCCAGGCGAGGTTCAAGCGCGGCGACGAGCTGCATGAGAAGGCAAGGGAGCGAATGCGCTCCTTCTTTATTGCGCTTCAGAAGGCTGGGCCCGATTGGCTTTCGCTCGACACGACCAAGACCGGCATGGTGTACCGGTTGCGGGGCAACCCGCCACA
>DATGHB010000243.1:0-4439 GCA_035308265.1 Roseiarcus sp. | reverse complement strand
TGCGCGCGGCGAATATCGGCAAACAGTCGCATGCCATAGACGCCGAGACGACGCCGCTGCGCAATCCTGAGCACTACCAATACGATCTCAACCTGCCCGACATCGCCGAGGTGTGGCGGCGCGGGAGCGTGATTGCTTCCTGGCTCCTCGACTTGACCGCGACGGCGCTGGTGAAAGACCCCACGCTCACGCAGTTTTCCGGCCGCGTGTCAGATTCCGGCGAAGGCCGTTGGACGATCGCGGCCGCCATCGATGAGGGAACTCCCGCGCCGGTGTTGACGACCGCGCTCTACGAGCGGTTCAGCTCCCGCGGCGACGCCGAGTTCCAGAACAAGGTGCTGTCGGCGATGCGCTACCAGTTTGGCGGCCACCTGGAAAAGCCGGTGGGCAAATAGCCGGGCGGCGAGAGCAACATCCGTGAGCGATCCCAAGGCCGCGCCGATCGACGTTTGCGATGAGTGAGGGCGAGCAAGGCTCGAACCGCTCCGCTGAACATGCGAGGCTCGCCGAGGCTCCGGCGGCCGGCGCCGGCGACTGGAAGTTCATCGGCCCTTACGTCAGTGACCGCGCTTGGGGCACTGTGCGCGAGGATTACAGCGCCGACGGCGATGCATGGCGCTATTTTCCGTTCGATCATGCGCTCTCGCGCGCCTACCGCTGGAGCGAGGACGGTCTGGCGGGCTTGTGTGACCGTGAGCAGCGCCTGTGTTTCGCGTTGTCCTTTTGGAACGGGCGTGACCCCATCCTTAAGGAGCGAATATTCGGCCTCAGCGGGCCGGAGGGCAATCACGGCGAGGACGCCAAGGAATACTGGTGGTGCCTCGACGCGACGCCGACATCCTCCTGGCTCAGCTGGCGCTACCACTATCCGCAGGCTGAGTTTCCTTACGCGCGCTTGCGGGCGGAAAATGCACGCCGTACGCGGGACGATCCGGAGTTCGAGCTTCTCGACGCCGGCGTTTTCGACGGCGACCGGTATTGGCAAATCACCGCGGACTACGCCAAGGCGGCGCCGGATGATGTGCTCATTCGCATCGCCGCGCGCAACGCCGGGCCCGAGGCGGCGGAGCTTCATATCCTGCCCACGCTCTGGTTCCGCAACCGATGGTCCTGGGAAGACGGCGTCGCCAAACCGGCGATTCGCGACGCGTCCAGCGAGAAGGGCTCGATCGTGGTCGCCGAGGACGAGAAGCTCGGCGCATGGAAGCTCGCCGCCGGCCCTGATCCTCTAGGGCGGCCGCCAACGCTTCTGTTTTGCGACAACGAGACCAACGTCGAGCGCCTGTTCGGCGCCGCCCCGCTCACCCCCTATCCCAAGGACGGGATCAACGATCATGTCGTCCACGGCGCGGGGACGATCAATCCCGAGCGGCGCGGGACAAAAGCGGCATGCTGGTATCGCGTCACGGTTGGAGCGGGAGAGACCGTCGAGCTCAGGCTGCGGCTCGCCCGCGACGCGCCGGGAAGGTCCCTCGACCTCGGCGCCGCCTTCGCGCAAACGCAAGCCGACCGGCGCCACGAGGCGGACGAATATTACGCCGCGCTGCGCCCGGAAGGCGCGAGCGACGAAGAAGCGATGGCGATGCGGCAGGCCTTCGCGGGAATGGCCTGGAGCCTGCAGTTCTATAACTATGATGTGCCGCGCTGGCTCGAGGGCGACAAGGTGCCGCCGCCGGAAGCGCGCAATTCCGGCCGCAATTCGGGATGGCGCCACCTCAGCAATCATCACATCATCGCCATGCCGGATAAGTGGGAGTACCCTTGGTACGCTTCGTGGGATCTCGCCTTTCACTGCGTCGTTCTCGCGCACACCGACCCGGCGATGGCGAAGAATCAGCTCCTCCTGCTCGCCCGCGAATGGTACATGCACCCAAACGGGCAGCTGCCGGCGTATGAATGGAATTTCAGCGACGTGAATCCGCCGGTCCAGGCTTGGGCGGCGCTCGCGGTGTTTCGCATCGACGGGGCTACGGATTTTGACTTCCTGACCCGTGTCTTCAACAAATTGCTGATCAACTTCACCTGGTGGGTCAACCGCGAGGACGCGCAAGGCGACAACATTTTCGAAGGCGGCTTTCTCGGGCTCGACAACATTGGCCCATTCAACCGCTCGACGATGCTTCCCGGCGAAGTCCTGGAACAATCGGACGGCACCGCCTGGATGGCGAAGTTCTGCCTCAACATGCTCGAGATCGCGCTGCTGCTCGCCAATCGCAGCCGGGTCTATGAGGACGTCGCGATCAAATTCTTCGAGCACTTCGCGCTGATCGCCGCCGCCATGGACCACCTGTGGGACGAGGAGGACGGATTTTTCTATGACCGGCTGCGCCGGCCGGACGGGTCCATGGTCGCCGTGCGGGCGCGCTCGATGGTCGGGCTTCTGCCTGTCTTCGCCGCGGTCGAACTCGACCCTACGCTCTGGGCGCGATTGCCCATGTTTCGCGAACGGGCTCGCTGGTACATCGAGCACCGGCTCGGAGCCAAGAGCTATCTCTACTATCTGCCGTCCGGCGGCCGGCCCGGCCTGATCTCGCTGGTCGACAAATCGCGCTTTGAGCGCATCCTGGCGAGAATGCTCGACGAGGGCGAATTCCTGTCGCCCTTCGGCTTGAGATCGCTGTCGCGCTATCACCAGGACCATCCCCTGGTCCTGGATTTCGACGGCCGGAGCTCCCGGCTCGACTATGAGCCGGGCGAGTCGCGCTCCGGTCTCTTCGGCGGCAACTCCAACTGGCGAGGCCCGGTCTGGTTTCCCCTGAATTTCCTCGCGATCGAGTCGCTCAGGCATCTTCATGATTTCTTCGGCGAAGATCTGACGGTCGAGCTGCCGACGGGATCGGGCAGGAAGGCCAATCTGTTTCAGGTCGCCGCGGAGCTCGAGCGGCGGCTCCTGAGTTTGTTTCTGCTCGACGCGAACGGCCGGCGCCCGGCGCATGGGCCAAACCCCCGCTTCCACAACGATCCGGCGTGGCGGGATTCGCTCCTCTTCTATGAGTACTTCCACGGCGAAACCGGCGAGGGCCTCGGCGCTTCGCATCAAACCGGATGGACGGCGCTTGCCGGGGCCCTGATCGCGGGCCGGCGCGGTCGCCCGGCGCGCCAAAGCTAGGCCCGCACGGTAGTTTTACGAATTTGGATGTTCTTGACGGCTGAGGTATTATTCTTGGCCTATGCGCGAGGCGGCGAAATGGCGCCGGCGTCGCATTCCGGACTCTGGCGTGCGCCGGTCGCGCGAATGGACGGGTCTTTGATCCAATGGAACCCCGCGCTGAGGAGCGCCGGCTCACGGCGATTCTGGCCGCCGACGTGGTCGGCTATAGCCGCCTCATGGAGGTCGATGAAGCGGGAACGCTGGCGCGCCTGAAGACGATTCGGCTCGAGGTCGTCGATCCCGCCATCGCCAAATGCCGGGGCCGCCTGATCAAGACCACCGGCGACGGCATGCTGGTCGAATTCCAGAGCGTGACCGACGCGCTGAGCTGCGCCGTCGATTTTCAAGAGCGGATGGCGCGGCGCAACCGGGACATGCCGGCGGCGCGCGCCCTGCTCTACCGCATCGGCCTCAACCTCGGCGACGTCATCGTCGAAGACGGCGACATCTTCGGCGACGGCGTCAACGTGGCGGCGCGGCTCGAGGCCATGGCGGAGCCCGGGGGAATCTGCATCTCAGCGGCGGTCCGCGATCAGGTCGGCGACCGGCTCAAGCTCGCATACGCGGATCTTGGCGAGCAGCAGGTCAAGAACATCACCCGCCCCATTCGGGCCTACAGGGTTCTCATCGAAGGGCCGGGATCGGACGCCGGGCACGCCGGCGCTGGCGCCTCCGCCGGACCCCATCCGGGCGCAAAAAGGCCCTCGATCGCGGTTCTGCCGTTCGACAATATGAGCGGCGACCCGGAGCAGGAGTTTTTCGTCGACGGGCTGACCGAGGACATCATCACCGAGCTCTCGCGTTTCCGCGAGCTGCTGGTCATCTCCCGCAACGCCGTATTCGTCCACAAGGGCAAGCCGGTCAAGGCCAAGCAGGTCGCGCGCGAGTTCGGGGTCGACTACATCGCCGAGGGAAGCGTGCGCAAGGCGGGCGATCGGGTGAGAGTCACGGTTCAGCTGATCGACGGCGAGACCGAGACGCACATCTGGGCCGAGCGCTACGATCGCAAGCTCGAGGACATTTTCGCCATCCAGGACGAAATCACCTCCTCCATCGCTTCCACCCTGTTTGGCCGGGTCGAGGCGGCGCGGCATGAACGCGTCAAGCGGAAGACCACCGCGAACATGGCGGCCTACGAGCATGTGTTGACCGGCAAGATCCTTCATCATCGCTCAAACCGCGAGGCCAACGCCGAGGCGCTTCGCGCGCTCGCTCGAGCCATCGAGCTCGATCCCAACTATGCCCACGCCCACGCCTGGATGGCCTGTGTGAGCGGCCAGGCGTGGCT
>DATGHB010000242.1:0-5331 GCA_035308265.1 Roseiarcus sp. | reverse complement strand
TGGTCGACGAGCGCGAACAGCGTCACGCCTTTGGACTGCAGGATGGTCTTCAGTCTGCCGACCGTCTCGTCCACCGGGTGATGGCTCGCGATCCTGACGATGCCTTCGTCTTTCTGCATGGGCGAGCCTCCGGCGCCGATAGAGTGAAAACCACCAAGACCAGAGCGGGTGGTCGCCGCCTGCCGGGGCTGACAGTCTCGACCGCGCGCGAGACCTCCGTCGAGCGGCTTTGCGAACGGTCAAAGTCCTTATTCGTTTACAGCCTCGCCAATTCCGCCGCCGCCTGCGCGGCGAGCATGGCGTTGCTCCGGATCAGCGCGATGTTGGCCTCGAGGCTTTGCCCGCCGGTGAGTTCGACCACGCGCTGAAGCAGGAACGGCGTCGCCTCCTTTTTCCCCACCCCTTGCGCCTTGGCCTCCTGGACCGCTTCCGCGATCCGCCCCTCGATCGCCGCTTCCTCGAGCGCGTGATCGGCGGGAATGGGATTGGCGATCAGGAGACCGCCGGGGCCGATGTCCCGCTGAAGGCGGATCATGCGGGCGAGATCATGCAGGCCGTCGCAGCGGTGTTCGAGCTTGAAGCCGGAGGAGCGGGCGTAGAAGGCAGGGAACTCGTCGGTGCGGTAGCCGACCACCGCAACCCCCTGCGTCTCCAGGAATTCGAGGGTCTTGCCGATGTCGAGGATCGACTTGGCGCCGGCGCACACGACGGCGACGCGCGTGCGCGAAAGCTCGACCAGATCGGCGGAAATGTCGAACGTTTCCTCGGCGCCCCGATGGACGCCGCCGATGCCGCCGGTGGCGAAGATTTCGATGCCCGCGAGAGAGGCGATGAACATGGTCGCCGCAACCGTCGTGCCCGCCGAGCCGCGGCGCGCGGCGACGGCGGAGAGGTCGCGCCGCGAGGCCTTCACCACGCCGCCCGAGAGCTGGCCGAGCCGCTCGATCTCGTCCGCGCTCAAGCCCACGCGGAAGCGCCCGTCAAGGACCGCGATGGTCGCCGGACAAGCTCCCATCTCGCGCACCGCCGCCTCGACCGAGCGGGCCGTCTCGACATTGGAGGGATAGGGCATGCCATGGGTGATGATCGTCGATTCGAGCGCGACGACCGGCTTTCTGGTCGTGCGCGCCTCGGCGATCTCAGGGGAAAAATCGAGGAGATCGGCCACGCTCATCGCTCAGCGCTTTTCCAGCGGACAGCCATGGAACGCCCCTGGTCAAAATTACCGGCCAAAACTTATCGGCAATGTCCGTTCATGATCAATGGCGCCGATTTGCTGGAGAGCAAGCCCGAAAAAAGCCGCGCGGCCGTGACAGTTTGCCCCCCGCCGGATTCGCGCTAGGGTCGCCGACGGACGCGCGGACGACATCCATAGGGTCGATGGACGACAAGCCCGACAACGTTCCCTCACCCCCGGACCTCGCCGCCGCGATCCGGCAGGCGCGTGTCGAGAACGCCGAGCGCGCCGAGGCGATCGCGGATTTGCGCGAGCTCGAAATGGGGCGCTTGAGGGCGCTCGAGAGCGCGCTCAAGCCGGTCGTCGACCAGGCCCCCCTGGACGTCGACCTGTTCGATCTGGCGCTGGCGCCGGGCGAGCGACCGCGTCTGTTCCTCGACATGATCGCGTTCGTCGACATGGGCCACGACAGGCGCACCTATCGCTTTTATCAGGACACGCGCCATGGCCGCTTGCTGATCGCCGAAAGCCAGTCGGCCGACGCCATCACCGCCGCCGTCGCCGATTATGTCGCCCGCCGTCTGGTCGAACGCGAACGGGCGCTGGCCGCCGATTGGCGAGTGGATGGCGCGCCGCCGCAACCCCAGTCGGAAGCCAGCGGGCCGCGCGCCTGGCCGATCGCCAAACCGCGGCCGCTTGGCGCGCCGCCGGCCCTGGGGATCGAACCGCCAGCGGCTCTGGCCGGCGGGCCGACGGCGCGGCCTCGGCGCGGGTTTGCTCAGCGCCTCGGTGGCGCCCTGAGCCTCATTTTGATGATTGTGGGGGCGATCACGCTCGCGCTCCTGATCGGGATTGGCGCTGACCTCGTGTGGACGATGCGCCTGCGCGACGTCTGGGCGCAGTGGATCGGCGCGCCACCGTTTTGAATCGTCCGCGTGGGGCCATGATTCGGTCAACACGGAACCTGACAATCCGCGCCCGCCTGTCTCATCCAGGCGCTCAGTCGAAGTCCGGGGAATCATGACCAACGCCTTTCTCTACGATCTCCTGGCCTCGATCGGCGAGCGCGGCCGCTCCGTGCTCAAGCTCAAGCCCTGGCCGAAGAACGTGGACGGAGGCGCCGAGCCGCTGATTGCGACCTGCCGGGCGCTGGTCGCGGGCCGGGGCGAGGCGTCGGGCATGGCGCTCGCCGCCGAGATCCTGCGGCGCTACCGCGCGCTTGATTCCGCCGGGCGCGCCCTGTTCTTTCGCGCGCTCGCCGACGAGTTCGGTCCCGATCGCGAGCGGGTGCGCCAGGCGATCGCCGCCTTCGGCGCCGAGGGCCAGGAAGCTTGCTTGAGCGAAATCCATTACGCCTCCGAGCCGCGCCGCCATGACCTGTTCCGGCGGCTGAACAGCGTCCCTGGCGGCGCCGCCGCGCTGGTTGGGATGCGCGCCGACCTGCTCGAACTCGTGAAAGGCGACCCGCCGCTCGCCATCGTCGATCGCGATCTCAGGCATCTGTTCGGGTCGTGGTTCAATCGCGGCTTTCTGGTGTTGCGCCGCGTCGACTGGTCGAGCCCGGCGGCGGTTCTCGAGAAGATCATCCGCTATGAGGCGGTGCACGAGATCGGCGACTGGGACGACTTGAGGCGGCGCATCGATCCGGCCGACCGGCGTTGCTACGCCTTCTTCCATCCGAGGCTCATCGATGAGCCGCTGATCTTCGTCGAGGTTGCGCTGACCGCGGCGCCGCCTTCGGCGATTGCGCCGCTGCTCGCCGAGAAGCGCGCCCATGTCGCGCCCGACAAGGCGCGCGCGGCGGCGTTCTATTCGATCTCCAATTGCCAGCAGGGTCTGGCCGGCGTGAGTTTCGGCGCCTTCCTCATCAAACAGGTGGTCGAGGAGATCCGCCGCGAGCTGCCGGCGATCGAGACCTTCGTCACCCTGTCGCCGGTCCCGGGATTCCGCGCCTGGCTCGAGACGGCCGAGGATCCGGCGATCGTCATCGCCAAGAGCGTCGCGCTGCAATTGGCGCAGGAAGAGAATTGTCTCAACGCCGCCGTCGTCGCGGCGCGGCTGCGCGCCGCGCTCGAGCCGCTGGCCGCGTACTATTTCCTGAAAGCGCGGCGCCCGGACGGGCGGGTCATCGACCCGGTCGCCCGCTTCCATCTCGGCAACGGGGCGAGCCTCGAGCGCATAAACTGGGAAGGGGATCTCTCGCCCAAGGGGCTCGCCGAGTCCTTCGGGATCATGGTCAACTATCTCTATGACCTCGACGAGATCGAGCGCAACCATGAGGCCTTCGTCAACCGCGGGCAGATCGCCGCGTCCGGCGCGGTGAGGAAGCTCGTCCCCGCCGCCCAGTCGCGCCTGCGCGCGGCGCTACCGGGCGCGCTCGCTTCGAACGGGTGAGCGTCGCCGGCGCGGTTCCGGGTTCGCGAGACTTGAATCTTGTGGAAACAGACGCGCGCCCCTGCAAAGCCGCAGGACGCGAAGTCGCCCTCATCTATAATGCCCCGATGAACGCCGCGGCTGATCAAATCGCCACCGTCCGCATCGAACTCGCGGATAGCGAGCCGCTGATCTGGCGCGAGGTCGAGGTCCCGACCTCCATCTCCCTCAAAGCCTTGCACGAAATCATCCAGGCCGCGTTTGGATGGGAGAACTACCATCTGTGGGAGTTCTCCCTGGGCAAGCGCCGCTACGGGCCGCCGAACGACGGCGGTTGGGGACCGGCGGTCGCCAACGCAGGCAAGGTCAGGCTCGCGGACCTCCTCGGGCCGCGCAAGACGACGATCGGCTACCTCTATGATTTCGGCGACAGCTGGGAGCATCGCCTGACCGTCACCAACGTTCGCGCGGGCGATCCGGATCGTTCCTATCCGCGATACGTTGGCGGCGAGCGCAACGGCCCGCCGGAGGATTGCGGCGGAATTCCTGGCTTCTACGATAAGCTCGATATGGCGGCCGACCCGGATCATCCTGACCATGCCGACATCAAGGAATGGCTGGGCGACTACGACCCGGAGACGGTCGACGTGGCGTCCATCAACCGTGCGTTCGCGCGCCTGACCGGTCAAGGACGCGGCGGAAAGTCCCGAACTGGGGCAAAGAAATCAGCCCAGCCTCGCGGGGTCGTCCTCGCGAGACGGGGCCGCGTCTCGCAGCGTTGCGCTTAAAGACGCGCCTCGATCACCATGTTGAACCGCGTCTCGGTCGCCTTGCGCACTTTGGCGAATCCGCCTTGCATGATCGCCGACTTTAGCTTGGCGAAGCCGGCCTGCGCTCCGAACGCCGCGCCGACCGGCTGATCGAGCGAGGTCGGGATGCAGACCAGCGTCGAGCCGGCGTAGTTCAGCCGGCTCACCGGAGTGAGATTGTCCTCCAGCCGGTCGGCCGCCGCGGGTTCGACCACCATCCAGCTTCCGTCGGGCTTCAGCGTCTCAAGCACGTGGCGCGCGGCGCCGACCGGATCGCCCATGTCATGGAGGCAGTCGAAGAAGGTCACGAGGTCGAGGTCCTTCCCGGGAAAGTCGCTCGCCATTGCAACCTCGAACCTGGTGTTCGCGGTCGCCCCGTGCTGCTCGGCGTGAAGGCGCGCCTGCTCAACTGAAGCGGGATGAAAATCGTAGCCGATGAAAGTCGATTTCGGGTAGGCGTTAGCCATCATGACGGTCGAAAACCCGTGCCCGCAGCCGACGTCCGCGACGGTCGCGCCGGATTCAAGTTTCGCTGTAACGCCGTCCAGCGACGGCAGCCAGGAAGCCACCAGGTTGTTGTGATAGCCGACCCGGAAGAAGCGCGCGGTCGTGCAGAAGAGGCACTGGGACTGATCGCCCCAGCCGACGCCCTTGCCGGAGCGAAACGCCGGCTCGACCAGCTCCTGGTTTTCCAGCAGGACCGCCGCCATATCGAACGCCGCCTGCAGATAGACCGGGCTGTCGGGCTCGGCGAACACCATCGCCTGCTCGGGCGGAAGCGTGAACTTGCCTGAGGCGGCGTCGTATTCGAGATAGCCGGACGCCGCCTGGTGCGACAGCCATTCGCGCGCATAGCGCTCGGCGACGTTCGTCCGCGCGGCCAATTCCCCCGGCGTCATCGGGCCGTGCTCCTTGAGCGCCTTGTACAGGCCGAACTTCGCGCCTATGCGCACCATCGGCACGCTGACCGCT
>DATGHB010000241.1:0-6293 GCA_035308265.1 Roseiarcus sp. | reverse complement strand
TAGTGCGCGGACTCCCAGATCCGCCTTTTCACCGCGTAGAGCAGGCCTGCGAACACGATGAGGAAGATCATGACTCTGAGGCCGATTCTCTTTCGCTCGGCGAGATTCGGCTCAGCCGCCCAGGACAGAAAGGCCGCGACGTCCCTGGCGTAATTGTCCAGGGTCGGCTTGGTGCCGTCCTTGTACTCGACCACGCCGTCGGTGATCGGCTGCGGCATCGCGATCTTGTGCCCGGGATAGTACAGGTTCCACTGCGGGTCGTCCTTGTTGGTGTAGCCGGTCAGGATCGCATGGATATAGTCGGCGCCCATCTCCTGATATTCGAGGCCCGGCAGCGCGTCGAGGATGAAGCGGGGAAAGCCGGGCTCGTATTTGAGCGATTTGGCGAGCAGCGCCATGTCCGGCGGCGCCTTGCCCAGGACCGCCGCCGCCGCCTCGTCGTTCGGATAGGCCTCGGGGCGCGGGATGATGTCGGCCGGGGTTCCGGGGCGCTTGAAGATTTCGCCCTTGTCGTTGGGGGTGGCGTTGGTGACCTGATAAGTGGCCGCGAGCGTCTTGATCTGATCCTCGCTGAAGCCCGGCCCGTCGGGATCCTCGAGCGCGCGGAATGGAATGCTGAGCGCGTGACAGGTGCTGCAGACCTCCTTCCACACCTGGAACCCGCGCTGAAGCTGGGCCTTGTCGTAAATGCCGAACATCCCCGAGAAGCTCCACTGCTCACGGGGAGGGTTCGGCTGGTCGGCGGCGCTTTGCGCGAGCGCGGGGGACGCGGCAGCGAGGACGAGCGCCACGGCCGCGGGGGCGAGGGCGGAAAACCTGACACGGATCATTGTTGAACTTCCTTCAGCCCGCGTTCCGCATCACTCTGCGGCGGCCGCCGCGGCCGTCTTCGTCTTTACGAGCACCGCGTCGGCGATCGACGTGGGGATCGGCTTCGTCCTCTCGGTGAAGCTCAGGATGGGCATGATGATAAGGAAGAAGGCGAAGTAGCCGAAGGTGAGGATGCGCGCGATCAGCGCCAGCCCCTCGGTCGGCTCCTGCGAGCCGAGGTAGCCAAGCCCGATGCCGATCGCCACGAACACCCAGAAGAAAAAGCGGAAGGTCGGGCGGTACTTAGCCGACTTGACCGGCGACCGGTCGAGCCACGGAATGAAGGCGAGCACCACGATCGCCGCGAACAGGACGATTACCCCCATGAGCTTGTTGGGGATCGCGCGCAGCATGGCGTAGAACGGCAAAAGATACCATTCGGGCACGACATGCGCGGGCGTCGCCAGCGGGTTGGCGGGCAGCGAATTGTCGGCGTCGAGCAGATAATTGGGGATGTAGAACACCAGCCACGCATAAACGATCAAAAACACCGACAGGCCGAAGACATCCTTGATCGTGGCGTAGGGCGTGAACGCGACGGTGTCGCGTTGAACGTCCCTTACCTCGATCCCGTCGGGATTGTTCTGCCCCGTGACATGCAGCGCCCAGACATGCAGCGCGACGAATCCCACGATGATGAACGGCAGCAGGTAGTGCAGCGAAAAGAAGCGGGTCAGCGTCGGGCCGCCGACCGCAAATCCGCCCCAGAGCCAGTGAGCGATCGAGTTGCCGACCCACGGGATCGCGGAGGTGAGATTGGTGATGACGGTTGCGCCGGCGAAGCTCATCGAACCCCAGGGCAAAACGTAGCCCATGAACGCCGTCGCCATCATCAGGAAATAGATGATGACCCCGATGATCCAGAGAAGTTCGCGCGGCGGCTTGAACGAGCCATAGTAGAGGCCGCGAAGCATATGAAGATAGCCGGCGAGGAAGAACAGCGAGGCGCCGTTGGTGTGCAGGTAGCGGATCAGCCAGCCGTAGTTGACGTTCCGCATGATATGATCGACCGAGGAGAACGCCTCGTTCTCGGATGGGATATAGTGCATCGCCAGAACGACGCCGGTCAGGATCTGCGCCCCCAGCATGAAGGACAGAATCGCGCCGAACGTCCACATGTAATTGAGATTGCGCGGCACCGGATAGGCGACGAACGAGGAATGAACGAAGCCGATCAGCGGCAGACGCGATTCGAACCATCGCGCGAAAGCGCTTTTGGGAACGTAGGTCGTCGGGCCGCTCATATGCTGGATCTCTGATGGACGTGGAGGCGAGGAATTGGCGAGCAGGAAGGCGATCGATCGCTCGTCAGCCGGTTCTCGCCCTGGGGCCGGCGAGGAGAGCATTTTGCGGGCCAGCGGCGGATGGAGGGCTTGGGGGCAGATGCGGGGAACACTTCCGACTCGGTCCAGAGATGGTCAACTCACCCCCCAGCATTCGTGCCGCGCGGCGCTCGCGGGGCCACGACCTTGACATGGCTCGATGCGGCTTTTCGCATCGATCGAATTGGATGTCCATAGCCGTAAGCGTAAGGGACGCCGGCGCCTCATGACGAGGTCCGCCGCGCCGCTCCTGCTCGCCTTGTTCGAGCCCGATATCGCGCAGAACACTGGCGCGATGATGCGAACCTGCGCCTGCCTCGGCGTCGACGCGGCGATCATCGAGCCCGCCGGATTTCGAATGGGCGACAGTCGCTTCAGGCGCGCGGCGATGGACTATATCGGCGCCGTCGCGATTGAGAGCCACGATTCGTGGACGAGCTTCGAAGCCTGGCGCGCCGTCCGTCAGCGGCGCCTGGTGCTCTTGACAAGAAAGGGCGAAACGTGTCTGTGGGATTTTAGCTTTCGCGATCTGGATATTCTTCTCATGGGGCGTGAGTCGGCTGGCGTGCCCGAAGCCGTGCAGGCTACGGCTGACGTTCGGCTTTGCATCCCCATCCAGCCTGGCTTGCGGTCGCTCAACGTAGGCGTCGCGGCGGCGATCGCGATGACGGAAGCCTTGCGTCAACTCGGACGCCTGCCTTCCGCAAAGAAAGGCCAACAGCAATAAGCCCGAGAGTCGAAAACCGAGGATGTGACAACCCCTGTGAGATCAGCGATTCTCGCCCTGGCGCGCGTGTTTCGACCGCGCGGGAGGGGACAATGAGCGCAGGGAGCCCCTTGCGGGTGCTCATCGCCGACGACCATCCGCTCGTGGTCGGCGGATTGCGACAGGCCATGCTGGCGGCGGCGCCGGACGCGGAAATCGCGGAAGCGCGCGACTTCGATAGCATGGTCGCGGCGCTCGAAGCCTCGGGCGGCGCCGATCTCGTGCTGCTCGACCTGACCATGCCGGGCGTGCGCGGATTTTCCGGCCTCCTGTTCCTGCGCTCGGAGCGTCCGTCCACACCCGTCATCGTCGTTTCTGGCAACGAGGACCGCGCGGTCATCCGCCATTGCCTCGAATTCGGCGCCGCCGGATATATCCCGAAATCCCATTCGCTCGACACGATGCGGGAGGCCATCGCCCAGGTTCTGGACGGCGGCCGATGGACACCGCCCGACTTCGACGCGGACGCCGCGCCCAACCGCGAATCGAGCGCCATGGCCCGCCGGCTCGCTTCCCTCACCCCCCAGCAGATCCGGGTCCTGATGATGCTCTCGCAGGGCCTGCTCAACAAGCAGATCGCCTACGAGCTCGGCGTCTCGGAGGCGACGGTGAAAGCGCATGTGTCGGCGATCTTCCAGAAGCTCGGGGTCGAGAGCCGCACCCAGGCCGTCATTCTGGCGACCAAGATCGAGGCGGCGCAGGAATTGCTGATCGCGTCGTAGCGAAGTTGTCTTTGGGTAAGAATCGATCGGCTTTGGCGCCCCCGCCCCGCGGCAGGACGATCCGCGCGTAAACTCAAGTGCAACTCGCTCCGCGCCCGCTTAGCCCCGGTTCAGCCGGTTGCCGATCAGCTCGTCGACAACGGCGGGATCGGCGAGCGTCGAAGTGTCGCCCAGCGCGCCATGCTGGTTCTCGGCGATCTTGCGCAGGATCCGGCGCATGATCTTGCCCGAGCGCGTCTTCGGCAACATCGGCGCGAACTGGATGAGGTCCGGCGAGGCGATCGGGCCGATCTCCTTGCGCACCCAGGCGACCAGCTCCCTGCGCAGCTCCTCGTCCGCCTCCACGCCGGTCATCACCGACACATAGGCGTAGATGCCCTGCCCCTTGATGTCGTGCGGATAGCCGACGACGGCGGCTTCCGACACTTTCGGATGCGCGACGAGGGCGCTCTCGACTTCCGCCGTCCCCATCCGGTGGCCGGCGACGTTGATGACGTCGTCGACCCGGCCCGTGACCCAGTAATAGCCGTCCGAATCGCGCCGCGCGCCGTCGCCGGTGAAGTACTTGCCGGGATAGGCGCTGAAGTAGGTGCTCACGAACCGGGCGTGGTCGCCGTAGACGGTGCGCATCTGGCCCGGCCACGAATCGGCGATGACCAGGTTCCCCTCGCATGGCCCCTTCTGAACCTTGCCCTCCGCGTCGACGATCTCCGGCACGACGCCGAAGAAGGGGTTGGTCGCCGATCCGGGCTTGAGCCGGGTCGCGCCGGGCAACGGCGTGATGAGAATGCCGCCGGTCTCGGTCTGCCACCAGGTGTCGACGACCGGGCAGCGCCCGTCCCCGACCACGCGGTGGTACCATTCCCAGGCCTCCGGATTGATCGGCTCGCCGACCGAACCCAGAAGGCGCAGGGACGCGCGGCTGGTTTTCTTCACCGGCGCCTCGCCCGCGCCCATCAGCGAGCGGATCGCGGTCGGCGCGGTGTAGAAGATGTTGACCTTGTGCTTGTCGATGACTTCCCAGAACCGGCTCACCGACGGATAGTTGGGAACGCCCTCGAACATCAGCGTCGTCGCGCCATTGGCGAGCGGCCCGTAGACGATATAGCTGTGGCCGGTCACCCAGCCGACGTCCGCCGTGCACCAGTAGATGTCGCCCTCGTGATAGTCGAACACATACTGGTGGGTCATCGCAACGTAGACGAGATAGCCTCCGGTGGTGTGGAGCGCGCCCTTCGGCGCGCCGGTCGAGCCTGAGGTGTAGAGGATGAACAGCGGGTCCTCCGCGTTCATGCGCTCGGCGGGGCAATCCGCGGTCACCGCCTTCTCGGCCTCATGCAGCCAGACGTCGCGCCCTTTCACCCATGCGATCTCGTCGTCGGTGTGTTTGACCACGATCATGGTCTTGACGCCTCCGGCTTTCTCGGCCGCCGCGTCGGCGTTGGCCTTGAGCGGCACTTTGCGGCCGGCGCGAAGGCCCTCGTCGGCGGTGATGACGACCGCGGATTTGGCGTCCTTGATGCGGCCGGCGAGGGCGTCGGGGGAGAAGCCGCCGAACACGACGGAGTGTATCGCGCCGATGCGGGCGCAGGCGAGCATCGCATAGGCGGCCTCGGGGATCATCGGCAGGTAGATCGTGACCCGGTCGCCCTTCTTGACGCCGTGGGCCTTCAGCACATTGGCGAAGAGGCCGACGCGGCGGGCGAGCTCGGCATAGGTGATGTGCTTCGACTTCGAGGGATCGTCGCCTTCCCAGATGATCGCGGTCTGGTTCGCGCGCTTGGGGAGATGCCGGTCGATGCAATTGTGGGCGACGTTGGTGACGCCGTCCTCGAACCATTTGATCGAGACGTTGCGGGCGTCAAACGAGGTGTCCTTGACCTTGGTGAAGGGCGTGAACCAGTCGATGCGTTTTCCGTGCTCGGCCCAGAAGCCTTGCGGGTCGGTCAGCGACCGCTTGTACATCTCCTCGTACTTGGCCGCGTTGACCCACGCGCGCTTCGCCCATTCCGCCGGAACGTCATAAACCTTGTCGGACATCGGGCTCCTCCCAAGCAGGCTCGTGCGGGCTTTCGCCCGCGCCCAAACGCTAGACGGCAACTATGCCCTAACGATGGAAAAAGCGGCAAGCAGGGCCGCGTGATGCTTTGGTCTAACCGCTAGAGCATTCTGCGATTGGATCGAACCGCGGGTCGTCCCTTCTCCCCGCTCGCGGGGAGAAGGTTAGGATGAGGGGCCGAGAGATCGGCCGCCGGCGGCGAATCGACTCGCCCCTCACCCCAACCCTCTCCCCGCAAGCGGGGCGAGGGGGTTCCGAGCGGCGGCTCCAGCGGAGAGTAGAACCCGCTAAAGCCCGCCAAGCTTGCAGACGACCGCCCATTCGGCGTCGGTCACCGGCTGGACGGAAAGGCGGGACTGGGTGACGAGCGCCATCGTCTTCAGGCGCTTGTCGCTCTTCGCTTCTTCGAGCGTGACCGGACGCGGCAGCGGGCGCACGGCGCGGATGTCCACCATGCCGAACTTGCCGGTCTCGTCCGTCGGATCGGCGCGGTAGGCTTTGCAAACCTCGACGATGCCGACCACCGCCTTTCCCTCGTTGGAATGGTAGAAGAA
>DATGHB010000240.1:0-2225 GCA_035308265.1 Roseiarcus sp. | reverse complement strand
TCCTCAGGTCCATCGTGTCGACCGCGAGGAAGCAGCGCTGCAACATCCTGCAGGTCCTCACCGCGACCCCCGAGCAGCTCATGCAATCCCTCGCCGTCTGACAGGCGCGGGGGCCACGCCGACGAAGCGCTCGAACGCCGCAGCGACGAGCGGGGCGCAGAGTTTGGCAGGACGGAACGCGGCCACAGTGAAGGCGGCGCCGCCATGAACCCCGAACCGACCCGGAAACGGTGTCGCCAGCGGCGCGCAGCCGGCGGATGACCGCGGACGCCGAACATGAGCACCGATCACCTCGCACCGTCGGCGATCTCGGCGGCGGCAAGCCAAGCCAGGCTCCATGGATAGTCGGTTAGAGCCAGCGCCGTCCCCACCGCGATACGTCGGGCTCCCCCCGGCTTGGGAGTTACGTAACAGGGGCAAAAGCACTGGCGATCATGGCGGCCGGGGGGCGCGCGCGCTGACGATTTCGGCGAGGGCTGGGATATGTCGGCAGCCGGGGACTTTGAGGCGTGCGCCGAGGTAGTCCCAGAATTCGATGCCGTTCTTGCCGCAGGTCTTCAGGAGGCCGAGAAAGCCGTCGCGGCAATCGCGGCCGGCGTCGCTGCGGGTTCCGCCGCTGATCTTGCGCTTGGTGACCTGGCAACGAACATCGTTCTCGGAGCCGTTGGTGTTCAGCGGGATCTCGGGCCTTTCGAGCACCATCAGCAATTCGCTCTTGTTGGCGCGCTGGCGGGCCAGCAGACGATCGAGCGAGGCGAAGCGGGTCTTGTGGCCGAAGATACGGTCGAACCGCGCCGACAAGACCGCCTTGCGCGCCGGCGAGGGATGGCGGCGCCAGGCTTTGAGACTGCCATAGAACTGCCAGATCAGGCCGCGGATGCGGCGCTGCGCGGCGCGTTGGGCTTCGGTGAACGTATCGAGCTTGTGAACCAGGCGTTCGCCATGAATCCAGCACAGACCATGAAGACCGACATTGAATTGGCCAGCGTCGTCGCTGACGATCACGGCGTCGGCGAGAAAGCCATGCGCCTTGACGCTGCCCCATGCGGCGGCTTCGCTGGCGATCAGCACGGGATCGGGATGGACCTTCAAGGCCGAGACGCCGAGCCGGTCCAGGTGTGCGCTCCAGGCCGCCCGATCGGCGAAGATGCGATCTTGATGCTCGCTCAGCAACGTGACGACGGGTCCGGCGAGGGCGCGGGCGCGCATGTAGGTCAGCGCTTCCTGGTTGACGACGTAGTCGCCATGTCCGGCGCGCAACAGTTCGAGGAAGTTCAGGCGGCTCTTTGAAGCGGTGGTCCCGAACCAGGTGAACCAGGCGTTGCCGATCTGGGTGCAGAAGCCGTTCTTGCCCTTGTGCCGCGCCCCGGTGTCGTCGACCGTGATCCACGCCGCCTTGGTCAAGCCGGCGCGCAGTACGTCGCGGGCTTCGTCCAGGAAGTTTTGCTTGCGGGCGATCAGCAGTCGAACGACCTGCCGCTTGGAAATGAGGATGCCAAACCCTCGCAACAGCGTGACCAATCGCGCGACCGTGACTTGTCCCTGATGATATAGGGCGAGCACCAGGCGGCGCAGTTCAGGCCCGAAATGTCCGTCGACGCCCGGCGGCAACGGCGCCGTCACCGTCTTGCCGTCCGGGGTCCGCCAGCATTCCCGAAGAAAGTCGGTGACGTGCGGGCGGACGGCCAAATCCTGCACGACGAAGCTCGCATAGCCTTTGAAGCGCGAGCCGGCGGGCGCATCGGCCTCGAGCTTGCGCTCCTCGTGGATCGTCAGTTTCGCGCGTACGCCGCCGCGTCGACGCTCCTTGCCGAGCGGCTTCCTCGGTTCGGGTTCGCTCGCTTTCTCCATCCCGCTCGGCTTGATGTTCGCCTTGATGTCCGGCCGTCCAGGGCCGCCCTTCAGCCGCGCGATTTCGTCACGCAACGCCGCGATTGTTCGCTGAGATTCCGCCAACTTCTCGAAAAGCTCCAACACCAGGCTCTTCAGCTCGGCGGGCGAAAGCGCGTCGAAATCCGGCGGCGGCGACATTGCTCCATAGATTCAGAGAAATGCCGATTCGAGAATCCCCCCTAGCAAAAAAATTACACCCCAGATCGCCCCTCGCCAGGACTTTTGCCCCTCTTACAAAATCGGTCTGCCAGGAAATTCATTTGGCACTGATTTGGCACTTGTAACCCAGGCGAGCCATGTTCCTCGACGCCTATTAGAGACGCCTATTAGAT
>DATGHB010000239.1:0-7933 GCA_035308265.1 Roseiarcus sp. | reverse complement strand
GTCTTTCCGCAGATGACCAACTGGCTGCCGGACGATGAGGCGGCGCAATTGCGCCTTGCGTTCCAGAGGGAAATCAAGCGGCTGGACGCGGCTTGAGCCCTTCGCCCCCAGGACGGGTTTCGAGCGGCCGTCGAAATATCTTGACAAAATCAGAAACCATGGCTACATGTATTCCTATCGGCAGAAATGAAGCCGGCGCCGTGAGAGGCGGCGGCGAGCAGGGAGACCGGCGATCGAGGAGCTTGGGACAGGAGAAAAAATTTATTTGAATCGGCCGTAACCCATTGAAAAGTCCCGATTCGGAAAAATAAGCGCTAGTAAACGCCAGCTATTTTACTAGCACTTACTCGCGTTTAACTCGCGCTTACTCGCTTTTAGTGGCGTTTGTGCCCATCTATTTGCCCTGGCTGCCCGCAACAGCGAGCCGCGTATCCGATGGCCTATTCCTCGAGCTCGCTGTCCCAGTAGAGATAGTCCATCCAGCTTTCGTGCAAATAATTGGGCGGGAACAGGCGGCCGTTCTGGTGCAGGTCGTGCACGGTCGGCTGGTAGGGCTTCTTCGCCGGCCACATCCGCGCCGCGGCCGGCAGGAGGTCGGCCTTCTTGAGGTTGCAGTCCGAGCAGGCGGCGACCACATTCTCCCAGGTCGTGAACCCGCCCTTAGAGCGGGGGACAACATGGTCGAAGGTCAGGTCCTCGCGCGCGCCGCAATATTGGCAGGTGAAGCGGTCGCGCAGGAAAACGTTGAACCGGGTGAAGGCGGGAAAGCGGGTCGGCTTCACGTAGCTCTTGAGCGACACCACCGAGGGGAGCCGCATCTCGAAGCTCGGGCTGCGCACCCTGGTCTCGTATTCGGAAAGGATGTTGACCCGGTCGAGGAACACCGCCTTGATCGCGTCCTGCCAGCACCAGATCGACAACGGGTAATAGCTCAGCGGGCGGAAGTCCGCGTTGAGAACGAGGGCCGGACAAGTCGCCGGCGTGACTGCGCGAACATGAACCGTCAAGAACAGACGCTCCCCGTGCCTCCGATGGTCGAACATGAGGCCGGCGCACGGCCGACCGCGGCGAATAGTCTACATGGCGCGTGACGGGCTTGTGAAGGGGCAGGAATCCGGGGCTTCCCGGGGCTTTGGCGCTTCCGGGGCCCGCTCGCCCGCGCGAATCGGTCAGCCGGACGCCCGTTCGATCGCCTCCATATCGGCGTCCGAGAGTCCGAAATGATGGCCGATCTCGTGGACGAGAACATGGGTCACGACCGCGCCGAGCGAATCCTCGCCCTCGCACCAGAAGTCGAGCAGCGGGCGGCGATAGAGCCAGATCATGTTGGGCAGTTCGCCCGTCTCCCCGCTCGCGCCGCGCTGGGCGAGGCCGCGGCCGCGAAAGAGGCCGAGCAGGTCGAACTCGCTCTCGGCGCCCATCTCGTCGAGCGTCTCGTCGTCCGGGAAGTCGACCACCTGAATGACGAGACCTTCGCTCAGACGCCGGAACGAAGCGGGCAATTGGTCGAATGCGGCGCGGGCGAGCGCGTCGATGTCCTCCGATGTCGGGGCGCGCAGCGAGGCGGCGCCGCTCCGCGTCTCGGCCGTCACCGGGCGGCCCGGGATCGCGGCGCGCCTGCGCGGTCGAGCGAGTTCACGCGAGTGGCTTCCAGCCCGTCGACCAGGAGGCGGGTTCGCACGGCCAGGGCCGCGCGAATCTTCCTCGCGCCGGCCGGGAATTCCTTGAGCACCCGGGCGAACGTCTCGCGCGGAATCCGGATCACGACCGCGTCCTCGGCGGCGCGGGCGCTGACCAGGCGCGCGGTCGGAGCGTAGAGGGCGCTCTCCCCGATGAGGGCGCCTGCGCCGACGCGTCGCTCGCCTTTCGGCTCCGCGCCGTCCTCGATCAGCAGGATCGCGCCCGAATGCACGAAATACCCCGAATCGGCGGCTTCGCCCGGGAAGAACAACGCTTCTCCCGCCCTCAGGCGCCGCTTTTCGCACGAGAAGGCGATCAGCTGCAGCGCCTCGCGCGGCAGGAGATCGAAGGGCCGTGTCCGCGCCAGCCGGGCGACGTCGTCGTCGAGCGTCACTCCGCTCGGCTCCCCGCCGCCGCGCCGGGGACGAGCTTATAGCCGCCGCCCTCGGTGACCAGCAGTTGCGCTTCGGCCGGATTGTTCTCGATCTTCTGCCGCAGACGATAAATGTGCGTCTCCAAGGTATGGGTGGTCACGTTGGCGTTGTAGCCCCAGACGTGCTTGAGCAGCGTCTCGCGGGCCACCGGCTGTTGTTCGGCGCGATGGAGATAGCGCAGGATCGCGGCCTCCTTCTCGGTCAGCCGCAATTTGACGCCCTGCTGGTCGACGAGGTTTTTCGAAGTCGGCCGAAAGGTGTAAGGCCCGACCTGGAACTCCGCGTCCTCGCTGGCTTCATGCTGCCTTAGTTGCGAGCGGATGCGGGCGAGCAGTACGACGAACCGGAACGGCTTGCCGACATAGTCATTGGCGCCGGAATCGAGGCCGGCGACGGCGTCGGAGTCGGAATCGTGCGCGGTCAGCATGATGATCGGCCGGCGATACCCGTCCCGGCGCATTCGCTTGACCGCCTCGCGCCCGTCGAGGTCGGGCAGGCCGACATCCATGATGATGAGATCGGGCGTGGTGGTCGTGACAGCCTCGAGCGCCGCTTCCGCCGTCTCGACCGCCTCAACCTGGAACTCAGGATGGAGCGCCAACTGCTCGACCAGCGCCTGGCGAAGGTCGGCGTCGTCGTCAACGATCAGCAATCGCCGCGTCTGGGTCATCAGACCTACCTTACCCGCCGGATCGCCCGGCGGCTACCGCAGGATTACGGCAAGCCTGCGGCTGGCGTCCACAGCCAGCGCTCAAGGCGTAAGCGTCAGCTCCTCCGTCCCAGCGCCCTTGAGCTCGTCTTCCGATCCGGCGAGGCTGATCGACTGGACGTCGTTCCAGAGCTGAACGAGGTCGCCGTAATGGCGGGAAAAGATATGGCCCGATTCGCCGGTCGCGATCATGAAGCGGGATTTCTCGGGGTCCGCGAGGTCGTAGATGCCGCGAAAGCCGCCGCCGATGGTGCGGGCGAATGGCAGGTCGGGCGGAGGGTCGGAACCGCCCCCACGGTCGAGGGTGTAGAAGCCGCCGCTCGAGGGAACGCTGAGGTCGCTCAGCCAGTCGAAAAGCGGGACGTGGCTGTAGACCTGATGCCTGAGCAGCGCCTTGTGCTCCCCGCCCCAGCGCCACTGGCTGATGTCGGGGCCGTTGCGCTTGACCAGCAGGGCGAGCCCGTCGTCGAGGGCGCGTCCGAGCGCCCTGCGGCAGTCCGGATCGGGCGCGCCTGGCGAATCGCACCACGAGGGATGGTCGCGCATGAGCGACACCAGGGTTGTCGCTGCGAACGGGCCTTTCTCCTTCATCGGCGACCCGGTCTTGTCCTCGATCAGGATCTTGTGGAGCGACGTCAAGAAGGCGGTGTAGATCAAGGGCTCGGCGCGGTCCTTGTCCATCACCCCGTTCCACGCCAGAAGCAGCGCCTGCGCCTTCTGCGCCAGTTCGCTCGAAGGCGCGATCGTGGCGATGAATGGCTGCAGTTCCTTGACGTCCAGAGACAGGTGGTCGGCCTGCATTTCGGCCGACGTGTCCAGACTGTGTTTGTCGATCGAATCGAAGAATTGCTGGATACGGCGGGCGCGGAACGTCTCTTCCCAGTCCTCCCCGAACCTGGGCTCATGATCGGCGGGAAAATCGGCGTTGTTGGCGTTGAAGGCGAAGCCGGCTTCGGGATTATGGATGCGAGGCCATTCATCGAACGGGATCGTGCCGGTCCAGTCGAAGGCGCCTGACGCGCCGTCGACCGGGGCGAGCCCGTCGCCTTGCTTGCGCAACGGCACCAGGCCGGGGTTCAGGAAGCCGATATCGCCGCCGGTATCGGCATAGACGAAGTTCTGGGTCGGCGTCTGGTAGAAGCGGAGCGCGGCGAGGAATTCGTCCCAGTTCCGCGCGGCGTTGAGCCGCATGAAGGCTTCGGCGGTCGTGTCGCGGTCGCCAAGCCCGGTGAAGGCGAGGGCGACCGCCTTTCCCGGCCCGGCGAAATCCGCGAGATCGGCGTTGATGTCGGACAGGACCGGACCGTGCCGGGTGCTCCGGATGGCGAGCTTGACGTCCGCTCCGCCTTTCACGCGGATCGTTTCGGTCCGCACGTCGAACGCCCTCGGCCCATCGGGGGTGAGATATTTCGACGGATCCTTGGCGTCGATGGTCTCGACGAACAGGTCCTCGACATTCGAATCCGCGGTCGTCAGGCCCCAGGCGATCCGCTCGTTCTCGCCCAGAACGAAGACCGGGGCGCCGGGGAGCGTCGCGCCCTTGACCGACCCCTCGGGCGTGACGACGCGGGCCAGATACCAGAGGATCGGCGCGCTGAGGTCGAGATGCGGGTCGTTGGCGAGGATCGGCTTTCCGGTCTCGGTTCGCGATCCGGCGATGACCCACTCGTTCGACGCGCCCTTGCCGATGCCGGTCAACGCGCCGAGCTCTTCGTCGATGCGCTCGCCGCTTGCGTGAGTCTTGCCGATCGCCGGCAGGGTGGTGATGGGATCGCCGGGCCTTGCGCCGGGAAACAGCCAGCTTTCCTCATCGGGTCCAAGCTTGCGGGAGAGGCGGGCGCGCAAAAGCTTGATCTTGTAGCTCTGCGACAGCTGATAGGCCTCGATCTTTGCGATGACCAGCGTGTCGGCGGGCTTCCAGGGCTCGGGGCGATCGCCGGCGAGCAGGAACTCAGGCGGGAGCGGGTGGCTCCTGAGATAAGCGTTGACGCCCTCGGCGTAAGCCTCGAGGCGCTTTTGCGCCCACGGCGACAGGGCCGAAAAGCTGCTCTCCGCCTCCCGATAAAGGCCGAGCGTGCGAATGAACTTGTCGACATCGAGGAGGTCGGCGCCCCGGATCTCGGCCATGCGGCCTTGGCCGACCCGGCGCAGAATCTCCATCTGAAACATCCGATCGCCCGCCTGGAGATAGCCGAGCGCGCGCGCCGCATCGTCCATCGAGCCGGCGAAGACGTGCGGAACGCCGTGGGCGTCGCGCATGACGCGCACTTCCGCCGAAAGGCCCGGGAGCTTTTCCGCGCCCGAATAGGCAGGCATGGCGCGATAGAACAGATAGCCGCCGGCGAGCGTCACGAGGACGATAAGCGCGATCGCGAGGCTCGCCGCCCAATTGACCAGACGCCAAGCCATCGTCGCTCCCTCGCGCCTTCCTAAGCAGGATTTCGTTGCCGAGCCAACACAACTTCTCGAGCCCCCTGCTTAAGCCCGCCTTGCGTTCGGACGGAGCGGGACTTTCGCGGGCGCCGGGCCGGGCGCTTTCAGCGGAGCAATTTGGGTTTTCTTGGCGTGTGGCCTTTCGCCGCGGAATCCTCCCGTCCCGACACTTGGATTCTCTTGGATTTCCTTGGATTCTCTCGTCTGAATCTAGACTTTTCAATGGGTTACGTGGGTTTTTCGGGCAAGCAATTTTTCGCGGGCGTCAGGGCCCCATGACGGCGGCGCCGGCCATGAGGCTGGGGCTCGCGACATGCGGAAGGGCGTTGAACGCTCATGGGTTGAAGCTTATCGTGATTTCTGATTCTCAGCAAGCAATTGTCGGCCCGACGTTCCCATCCCGCCGGGAAATCGTCCGCCCCTGATCCGCTGGCCCAAAAGAGAATCCGTGCTTAGAGCGCCAATCTTGCCATCACCGGGACGTGGTCGGAGGGGCGCTGCCAGCCGCGCGCGTCGCGCAGAACGCGCGTCTCGCTGACGGCGCCGGCAAGCGACGGGCTCACCCAGATGTGGTCGAGGCGCCGGCCCTTGTTGGCCTTCGCCCAGTCAGGCGAGCGATAGCTCCACCAAGTGTAGAGCTTCTGATCGTCAGGCACGAATTTGCGCAAGGCGTCGAACCATTGTCCGGCAGCCTGGGCCCGTTTCAATTTGTCGACCTCGATCGGCGTGTGGCTCACCACGCCGAGAAGCGACTTGTGGCTCCAGACGTCGTGCTCGAGCGGGGCGATGTTGAGATCGCCGACCAGGATCGAGCGACGCGCGCCCGGCTTCTCCTGCCTCGCCCAATCCGACATTTCGCCGACGAAGGCGAGCTTATGGGCGAACTTGACGTTGATCTTGGGGTCCGGCTCGTCGCCGCCCGCGGGAACGTAGAAATTGTGCAGCTCGAGCCCCGGCTCTCCGCCGAGGACGACATGGAGATGACGCGCGTCGCCCTTGGCGCAGAAGTCGCGCCTGGAGAAGCTCATGAACGGGATGCGCGAAACGATCGCGACGCCGTGATAGCCCTTCTGCCCGTTGATCGCGATATGGGGATAGCCCGCGTCCCGGAAGGCGCCGAACGGAAAATTGGCGTCCGGGCATTTCGTTTCCTGGAGGCAGAGGACGTCCGGCTGATGCTGGCTAAGATAGCGGACGACGAGCTCGATGCGCAGTCGCACCGAATTGATGTTCCAGGTGGCGATGGAAAACGTCATGGGAGAGGCGCCTGCCTGGGCGGAGCGGCGAGCGCAAGCCTCGTTGGATCCTTGCCCACAGCCGCGCGCTATCTCCGCCGGTTGCCGAGCTGGTTGGCTGGCGCCTCGTCGATGTGGAAGAGGGCAGGGTCCGGCTCAGCCTTCAGATCGACATTGAACAGGGTGACGACCGTCTGGAAGCCCTGCGCGTCGATCACCGTCCATTGCCGCAGCGCAAAGGTTGTGGCGTCGAACACAAGCGCAAGATGCGCCGTGCCTCCGAGCGTCGCCCGGTCCTCGACCTCGATCGTGACGCTGTTGCCCTCCTGGGAGACGCTCAGAACTTTGGTGTCGCGGGCCAAGTCGATGTGGTCGGAGAGCAGAAACTTGAGCGGCGTCTGGCTGATGAAATATTCGTCCTGGGTGTTGAGCTTCTTATCGATGATGGCGACGCTGCGGCCGTCGGCCACGACCTCGAGCCGCGGCGGGTTCGTGAACTCGAACCGCATCCGGCCGGGGCGGGCCACGGTCAGCTCTCCCTCGGAGCGCCGTCCGTTCGGCCCGATCTGAACGAAGTCGGCGGTCATGTCGCGCGCCTGATCGAGCCAGGCGTTGGCGCGAGCCACCGCCTCGGCGGCTGGGATTGGCGCAGGCGCGGCGGTCTTCGGCGACTTGGCGGACTTTTGCGCCGCCGCGAGCGGCGCGCGCAGATCGAGCGGCGCTTGCCCGGCGAGGGCCGCTTGCGCCGCGACAAGGGCGGGCAAAGCCGCAAGCGCGAGGAATTGGGAGTGTCTGGCCACGAAATCAGCTCCTTGTCGCCTGTCGATTGGGGGCCGAATCGGCGGCCGGCGCGGCGGATATTGGGGAACGCTGCGTTCCAAGGGAAGTCCGGGCTTTCCTCAAGCACTGCGGTCTTTGTATGGCCGGCTCGCAACCTTTTGCGCGATTAACGCACACTGGCGAGCGCCGCCTCGAGCGCCGCGCCGAGCCGTTCGACGATTGTGTCCACTTGAGCCGCCTCGACGATGAAGGGAGGGGCGAGGAGAATGTGGTCGCCGTTCACCCCGTCGACCGTGCCGCCCATCGGATAGACCATGAGCCCCCGCTCCATCGCCTCGCGCTTGACGCGCGCGTGGAGCTTCGCCGCCGGATCGAACGGCCGCTTGCCGGCGCGGTCGCTCACCAGCTCGAGTCCCCAGAAGAGTCCGCGCCCGCGAATGTCGCCGACATGGGGGTGCTGGCCGAAGCGCTCGTTCAAACGGCGGTCGAGCCGATCGCCCATCGCCACGACATTGGCGAGCAGGCCATCCCGCCGGATGACCTCCTGCACCGCAAGCGCCGCCGCCGCGGCGACGGGATGACCCATGTAGGTGTGGCCGTGCTGAAAGGCGCCGGAGCCGCTCGCGAACGCCTCGTAAATCCGCTTCGCCAGCATGACCGCG
>DATGHB010000238.1:0-9637 GCA_035308265.1 Roseiarcus sp. | reverse complement strand
ATCTCGGCTGCCGCTCCAATCTGCGAGTCGGCGACGTCCGTCCCAAGCTCGGTTAACGTCCATCGCGCCATCCATCAGCCTGGGCCTGCGCCCATCGCGCCCCTCACCCCGCATCCTCGTCATCGGCGACGTGATGATGGACGTCATCGTCCGCCCCGAGGGGCCGCTCGCGCCGGGCTCCGACCGGCGCGCGTCGATCTCGGTTCGGCCTGGCGGGTCGGCGGCCAATCAGGCGGCGTGGCTTGCCTTTTTCGGGGCGAGCGTCGACTTCGTCGCTCGCGTCGGCTCGAGCGACGTCGAAAGCGAAACGGCGCGGCTTGAGGCAATCGGGGTCAAGCCGCATCTCCTCGGCGATCCCGCCCATGAGACCGGGCGCCTGATCGCGCTCATCGATGAGAACGGCGAGCGCAGCTTCCTCACCGACCGCGGCGCCAACGAAAAGCTCGAGGCGCGCGACATCCCCGGGGCGCTGATCGCAGGCGCCTCTCACATCCATCTTTCCGGCTATTCGTTCTTCGCCCCCTCCCCGCGCGAGGCGGTTCTCGACGCGGTGCGGCGCGCGGGCGGAAAACCCTTCAGCGTCGATCCGGCGTCGGCGGAATTCTTGCGCGAGACCGGCGCGGACACGTTTCTCGCCTGGACGAAAGGCGCGTCCATCCTGTTCCCCAACGCGGAGGAGGCGGCAATTCTCGCAGGCTCCGAAGATCCGGAAACCCAGTGCGTGCGGCTCGGGGAGCGCTACCCGCTCATCGTCGTCAAGCGCGGCGCGGCCGGCGCCGAGGCCGCGCAAGGCGCGCGCCGATGGCGGGTCAAGGCGCCAAAGATCGAGGCGATCGACACCACCGGCGCAGGCGACGCCTTCGTCGCCGCCTTTCTCGCCGCGCGCCTCGCCGGCGCGGACATTCAAGCTTCGCTCGAACGCGCCGCGGCCGCCGGCGCCGCGGCTTCGACGGTCGTTGGCGGAAGGCCGAAGGCCTCGGGCGTTCACGCAAGCCGATAGAACCGATCGCTTCTTTTGATAGACTTGCGGCAACCGCCGCCTATACCTATGTTTCCGGCCAACACGGTTTCCGGTCAAAGAAGACGCCGAATCTCATCCATTTCAATTCCGGATGAAAGGCAATATTTCGGAAGCCAGATCCATCGCTGTTCGACCAGGAGGGTTCATGTCCATTCGTCCCGTCAAGCGCCTCAGCCAGTCCGTTCCGACCATGGAGGGGGCGGGGGTCAGACTCCGCCGCGCCTTCGGCTTCGGCGACACGTCCGATTTCGACCCGTTCCTGATGATGGACGATTTCCGGGGCGATGACCCCGCGGACTATCGGGCCGGCTTTCCCTGGCATCCTCATCGCGGAATCGAGACCATCACCTACGTGCTCGCGGGCAGCGTCGATCACGGCGACAGCCTCGGCAACCGCGGAACCTTGAGCTCCGGCGACGTGCAATGGATGACCGCCGGCAGCGGCATCCTGCATCAGGAAATGCCGGCCGGCGACCTGAAGGGCCGCATGCATGGCTTTCAATTGTGGGCCAACCTGCCCGCGCATCTCAAGATGACGAGGCCCCGCTACCAGGACGTTCCCGCAAGCGCGATCCCCGAGGCAGTCGACGACGACGGCACGCGGGTCAGGGTCATCTGCGGCGAGTTCTGGGGCAAGCAAGGCCCGGTCGACGGCGTCGCCGCCGAGCCGCGCTATCTCGACGTCTTCGTGCCGGCCGGCAGACATAAGCGCCTCAAGGTCGAGGATTTCCGCCAGGCGTTCGCCTACATCTTCGAGGGCTCGGCGACTTTCGCCGATTCGTCAGAGCCGTTCGGGGTCTTGCGCGAGGCCGAGGTGAACGGCGCGGACGTGCTGGTGCGCGACCGGGTCGGCAACCGCTCGCTGGTGGTGTTCGGCGCCGGCGACGAGATCGCGGTCCAGGCGGGCGAAGAGGGCGTGCGCTTCCTGCTGGTCTCCGGCCGACCTTTACGCGAGCCGGTCGCCTGGCACGGGCCGATCGTGATGAACACCCAGGATCAAATCCGCCAGGCGCTGGCAGATCTGCGCACCGGCGCCTTCATCAAGAACTAAGCGGCCCTTCCCCTCTCCCGTTTGGGAGAGGGGACGGGTCGAGGGGTCGAGCCCTCTCTCCGGTAGCTCGTCCGGAAGGATTCGCCGGCGGTTTCCGATTCTGGAACCCTGGCGTATCATGTCGGGCCCATGAGCGATTCTACGATCACGACGCAATGCTGCATCGCCGGCGGCGGACCCGCCGGGATGATGCTCGGATTCCTGCTCGCGCGGGCGGGCGTCCGCGTCGTGGTCTTGGAGAAGCACGCCGATTTCTTCCGCGATTTCCGCGGCGACACGGTTCATCCCTCGACGCTCGAGCTCATGTTCGAGCTCGGCCTCATCGACGAATTCCTGAAGCTGCCACATCAGAAGGTCGAGACGCTGACCGGCCAGGTGGGCGCCGAACACCTTCAGTTCGCGGACTTTCGCCACCTGCCAACCCACTGCAAATTCGTGGCGCTGATGCCGCAGTGGGACTTCCTCAACTTCCTGGCCGAGAAGGCCAAGCGCTACAAGACGTTCGACCTGCGCATGCAGGCCGAGGCGACGGACCTCATCGTGGAGAACGGGCGCATCGTTGGCCTGATCGCCATGACACCGGACGGTGCGCTCACGATCCGCGCTGATCTTGTGGTCGGCTGCGACGGACGTCATTCCACCTTGCGCGAGAAGGCGGGCCTCATCAGCGACGACTATGGGGCGCCGATGGATGTCCTATGGTTCCGCCTCTCGCGCAAGACGGACGACAGTCCGGACACGTTCGGCCATATCGAAGCCGGCAGGCTGATGGTCATGTTCGATCGGGGCGATTACTGGCAGTGCGCCTATGTCATTCCGAAAGGCGGGATCGAGCGGGTAAAGTCCGAGGGCCTCGAATCCTTCCACGGACGGGTGGTTGAAATGTCGCCGTTCCTGGCCGACCGCGTCGGAGAATTGAAAAGCTGGGACGACGTCAAGCTGCTCAGCGTCACCGTCGACCGGCTGCGGAAATGGCAGCGGCCCGGGCTCATCTGCATTGGCGATGCGGCGCACGCGATGTCGCCGATCGGCGGCGTCGGCGTCAACGTCGCGGTGCAGGACGCAGTCGCCGCCGCGAACCGCCTCGCCGGCCCCCTTCGCGCCGGTAAGGCGTCGGACGGCGATCTTCAGGCGATCGAGCGGCGGCGCACCCCGTCGGTCAAGTTCACCCAGTGGCTGCAGCTCACCATCCAGCGGCGGATCATCAGCCGCGTTCTTGCAAGCCATGAGCGGCCGAAGCCGCCGCGCCTCTTCAGGCTGTTCAACAGCTTTCCGATTCTGCGCCGGATTCCGGCGCGGCTGATCGGCCTCGGCATCCGTCCCGAGCATGTGCGGACGCCCGAAGCAGCGCCGGACTAAACCGAGCTTCGTCGCCTCCCGTCACCGCTCGAGCGCCTCGGCGTAGACGGAAAGCGTGTCGCGCGTCATCCGCTCGAGCGAGTAGGCTTCGGCGACCTTCGCGCGCGACCGGCGCCGGACGGCGTCGCGCGCGGAGGCGCCGAGCGCAAGCGCTGCTGAGATCGCCTCGGCGAGCGTGGCCGGTTCGCGAGGCGGAACGAGCCATCCGGTCCGCGCCTCGACGTCCTCATGCGGCGGCGCGGCGATGATCTCGCGCGCCGGTCCGACGTCGGAGATGATGGTGAGCGCCCCCATGCCCGCGGCCTCGATCGCGGCGCGCGTCAGGCCTTCGGCGTCGGTGGCGGGAAAGACCACGGCCGCCGCGCCGATGAACGCCGCCGGCGGATCGGCGGCCGCGCCGACGCGGGTGAACATGGCCTTGACGCCGCATTTGACGGCGAGCGCGTCCAGTTCGCGCGCGAATGCCGGTTTCGCCGCGTCGCCCGCCAGCACGAAACGGACGTCGTCAAGGCCTTCGGCCTTGATCAGCGCGGCCGCTTCGATGAGCGTCTGCGGACCCCGGCTGGGCGCGAGCCGCGCTGGCATGAGCACCACGCGTTCATGCGCGGCGATCCCCCAGCCGGAACGAACCTCCGCAACCCGGCGCCCGCTCACCCGTTCCGGCTGAAGCCTGGAGAGGTCGAGTCCGGGGCGGACCACCCTGAGGCGCATGGGGACCGTTTGAAAGAGGTTCTTCGCCCGGCCGGCGGCGAATTCCGACGGGGCGATGACAATGTCGCCCTCCGCGACGGCGGTCTCGAAGGAGGTGCGCGGGGGCGCGCGGCCCCCGTCGGCGGGAAGCGAAGTGACGAGCGGACGCTTGGCCTTGCGGCACGCCTTGACCGCCGCCCAGGCCGCCCAGCGCGAGCGCGCGTGCACCAGATCGACCCGTTCCGAGGCGATGATCCGCTGAAGCCGGAGCATGGCGAGGGTCATGGCGAGCGGGTTCTTGGTTGACGCCGGAAAGCGGACAAAGAGGCCGCCGATCGCCTGCAGTTCGCCCGCCAGTTCGCGGGAATCGCTGGCCACTAGCGCCCGCGCGCCGGTCTCGGCCAGCGCCGCGGTGACGGCGAGCGTCGCGCGCTCGTCACCGCCCGCATCGACCGGCGGAACAATCTGGAGAACGGTCCGCCCGGCGAGCGGCGCGTTCGCCGCGCGCCCGAAGGGAGAGAGCGCCTCGACGCTCACCGCGGGACGCGCCTTGGCGGGGAGAACATGACCGGGGCGCAGTTGACTTGGCGCGAAGGCTCGGCCAAGCCGGCGCCGCGCCCGCCCGCCCCAGGGGTCGCCCCGGCGCGCGCCGATCGAATCCTCTTGAGCGAGATCAAAGTGCCGGACGCAGAGCCGCAGGTTTTCATCGTAGGCCTAGCCCCGAATCAACGGCGTATCGTCTTTCGCCGCCGCGCGCCAGTGCAGAGCGGCGCTCCAGGCGTGGTTTGGCTCAGCGGCTATCGCTCCGACATGGACTCGACCAAGGCGACCGCGCTCGACTCCGAGGCTGAACGGCTCGGACTCGGCTACCTGCGGTTCGACTATTCGGGCCACGGGCGCTCCGACGGGCGGCTCGAAGACGGAACGATCTCCCGCTGGCTCGAGGAGGCGCTGACGCTCATTAAGGCCGAGAGCGAGGGACCGCAGATTCTGGTCGGCTCGTCGATGGGCGGGTGGCTGGCGCTGCTCGCCGCCCGGGCGCTCGGCGAGATGGAGCGGCTGAAGGGCTTGATCCTGATCGCGCCCGCGGTCGATTTCACCGAGTCGCTAATCTGGGCCGAGGCGCCGGACGAGGCCAGGCGCGCGATCATGGAGCAGGGCGTCTGGCGAAGGCCGTCGGCCTATTCGTGCGAGCCCGATTGCCTCACCCGCGAGCTGATCGAGGACGGACGCAAGCACCTTATGCTCGGGGCCATGATCCGCACCCGCGCGCCGATCGCGGTGCTTCAAGGCATGCAGGACGAAGACGTGCCCTATTCCCACGCGCTTAAGCTCATGCAGAGCTTTGGCGATCCCGCGACGCTGACGCTCATCAAGGACGGCGATCACCGCCTGTCGCGCCCGCAGGACTTGCAGCTGATGTTCGACGCCTTGGGAAGGATGCTGGACCCTTCTCCCGCACCTGCGTAGCCGCGCCTCTACGGGAGAGCCATCACTCCCAGGTCGCGCCGAAGCGATGCAGGTCCGGCCCGTGGACCTTGAGCCAGACTTCGGCGCGATCGGCGCCGGGATGGAGGCGCCGCGCGAGCTTCCAGAACAGGGGCGAATGATTCATGTGCACGATATGCGCCACCTCGTGGGCGGCGAGATAATCGAGCACGAAGGGCGGCGCCAGAATCAGGCGCCAGGAGAAATTGAGCCCGCCGGTCGACGAGCACGAGCCCCAGCGGCTCACCGTATCGCGCACAACGATGCGGCGCGGCTTGACGCCGATCTGCCTGGAGTGTCGCGCCACCGCCGCCTCGAGATCCTTGCGCGCCTCGCGCTTGAGGAAATCGGCGACCCGGCGCGCGACATGCTCACGCGCGCCGGAAACGCAGATGATCGGTCCGCGCTCGCTTCGCTCGAGCCACGCCCCGCCGCGCTCCCCGGGCCGGTGAACAATGCGATGATCGACGCCTCTGATCGGCGTCACCGCGCGCGGCTCGAAGGCGACCGGCTCGGGCAGACGCGCGAGCCGCGTTCCGATCCATGCGGCGTGACGCTCGGCGAATTCGCGCGCCGCTTTCAACGACGATCGCGACGGCATGGTCAGCACCACGTCGCGCGTCGCCGTGCGAACGCGCAGCGTGAAACGGCGCGAGGCGGCGACGCGTTTGAGCGCGATGCGATAGGTCTCGCCATCGTGGGCGATGTCGAAATGCGACGCCTCAACCGGCGTCTGACGTTGGAAAAGACGCAACATCCCGCCACATCCCCAGCGCGACTTGAAGCGAAGGCCGGCAGCCCGCTGAGCCGGCAAGCGCCCTCCGCCGCTCGCGAATCCTAGTCCAGGCGCGCCCCGAGTCGCCAGAGGTTTTGTGCGCGGAAACCGCCCAGGTTCAGCCCAATCGCAGAACGGGCGCCGCGGGCGGTTTCAACTGCAGCGGGAGTCCGGCGACGACCAGGATCGCGGCGTCGCAGGCCCGGGCGATCTCCTGGTTCGCCCGGCCCTGCCAGTCGCGAAACTCGCGGCCGAGCCTGTGGTCTGGCACGACCCCCATGCCGACCTCGTTGGATATCAGGATCGCCGGTCCGGCGAGCGCCGCGATGGCTTGGGCGAGGCTCATAACGGCCGGCGCCGGATCGCGCCCGGCCAACATGAGATTGCTGAGCCAGAGCGTCAGGCAATCGACGACCACCACCCTACCCCCGCGCGCCTCCGCTTGAAGCGCAGGAGCGAGCTCGAGCGGCTCCTCGAGCGTCGTCCAGCCTTGTCCCCGGTCGGCCTGGTGGCGGGCGATGCGGGCCGCCATGTCCTCGTCGGCTGGCGTCGCGGTCGCCAGATAAAGCCGCTCGGCGCAAGAGGCCTCGGCAAGCCTTTGCGCATAGGCGCTTTTTCCCGAGCGCGCGCCGCCGAGCACGAAGAGGCTGCGGATGCGGGTCATGCTCATTCCGTGAAATGGGCCGGCTCGGCGCCGGGATCGCACAGCAGGAAGCGTTCGGTCGGCATCCACCAGACCTCGTCGGGATGAAAGCGGTCGATTGCCTTCCAGTCGAACGCGCAGCGATGGTGCTCGAGCCAGACGAAGCGTCCGGCATGGGCGAGCATGAGCCGGTCGAACAGGCCGCCGGTGAAGGAATCGCCGATCACCATGATGGTCGGGCCGGGCTTCATCGACGTCGAGACATAGTCGCTGAACGGGTTCGCCGTCAGAAGCTCCTTCTTCGGCGCGGGCGCAGCCAGGTCCTCGGCGGTCTCGGTCAGCCCCTCGACCCCCAGCATCCGGCCGAGATCCCCACCCTCGTGAGGTTTGGGCGGGCTCAACGCCGCGGCCGGATCGAGCCGCCAATCGGGATGCCCGTCCGCGACGACGATGGCGTTGAACGCGGCGAGCGCGCCGCGCGCGGTCCAATGCGTATCGTGCATGTAATAAGCGGCTCCTTCAGAGCGGGCCTGCCGCTCCGCCGGACGGAGATCGATCACCTGGACACCCTTCGCCTTGAGTTCATCGAGCATGAGGTCATATTCCGTTCGCCGGCCGCGATTCTGCGCCCAGCGCGGCAGATCGTCCTGATAGATCGTGGGCGCATTCGGAGGCACGGCGACGAGAAACCTGATCCCGCGCGCTTTCAGCGCGGCGTTCATGCGCGCGAGCAAGGCCATCGTGGCGGACACACGCTCGTCCCTGAGGATGAGGCCCGCGCTTTGGCGCACCGTATCCTCGCCGAGATAGAAGAGGCGCCCGTCGCGGCCGACCAACACCGAATCGTTGCCGAAGCCGAGCATCGGCTTGGTCAAATCCTTATGCGCGCGGATCAGCGCGTCCCTTAGCCCGAAATGATCGCTGAGATAGGCGTCGACCTCTTTCGGAAACTTGACCCAGCCCGCGCCGGACCCTGGCATTCGCGGCGGGGGGCTGAGGAAGCGGCCTTCCTTGAGAATCGCCGCCGGACCGTCGGGGCGGACAATTCCCACCGCTAGCGGGGTTGCGAGAATAAAGAACGCCAGAATGGCGAAACACCGGCGCCAGGAGACGAGCATGCCGGGTCAGGTCCGGTCGGGAGCGAAGCAGCGCCCGCCGGTCATGGGCCTGCCCTCTTGAAACCAATCGGCGCGACGCCGAGATCGCAGAGGAGGAACCGCTCGGTCGGCGCCCACCAGACCTCGTCGGGGCGATATTTGTCGATCAGCTTCCACTCGAATCCGCATTCGTGATGATGAATCCAGATCGCGCGGCCGACGCCATGCTGCGACAGCATCAGCGGGAAATAGCCTTGGGTGAACGAATCGCCGATCACCATGATCGTCGGGCCGGGCCGCCCGGTGTCGACGACATGGTCGGGCATGATTCCTGAGGAAATGTTCTCGTCCTTCCCCTGAAGCTTGAGGGTGAGCGGCTTCGCCTCTTCGCTGACCTCGTCCTGGACCCCGAGAATCCGCGCCACATCCCCGCCCTTGCGCTTCTCGGGCGGCCCCATCACGGCGGCGGGATCGAGGCGCCAGCTTGGATGGCCGTCGGCCTCAACCACCGCGTTGAATCCGGCGAGCGCGCCGCGCGGGGTCCAGTGCGCATCGTAGAGGAGATAGGCTTCCTCGCCCTTGGCGCGTAGCGCCGTCAGCGGCGGCCTCAGATCGACGGTCTTGACGCCGTAACCCTTGAGCTCCTCGAGCAGGAGATCGTATTCGGTTGTCTTGCCCTTGTCCTGGGCCCAGCCCGGCAGATCGTCCTGATAGATGGTCGACGAATTGGGCGGAATCGCCACCAGAAAGCGAATGCCGCGCTCGGCCAGCGCATCGCGCATCTCGGCGATGAAGCGCGCCGTCTGCGTCACGCGCACGTCCCTCAGCACGAGGCCCGCGCTCTGCCTCACCATTTCGTTGCCCTGATAGAACATGCGCCCGCTGCGGCCGGTCAGGACCGCGGTGTTAACCTTGAGCAGCACCGGATGCGTGAGATCCCGGTGCAGGCGGATCATCCTCTCCCGGAGGCCGAAATGGTCGCTGAGATAGGCGTCGATCTGCTTGGGCAGCTTGAGCCAGTCGCCCGGACCGTCGGGCCGCGCCGGCGCGGGCGCGGGATAGCGCCCTTCCTTCAGGATCAACGCGGGGCTGTCCGGCCGGACGATCCCGACCGCCAGCGGCGCCGCGAGCAAGAGAAATGCGACGACCGAGAACATGCGACGATGACGCAGGAGCATCAGTTTGGGTTACACCCCATTCGTCAATCTCGCCTCGCCTTCCGGGAAGTTTTTGAATTTCTGTCCCGGAACGCGGATGAAATAGCGTTCAACCGGCATCCACCAGACTTCATTCGGCTTGATCTTGTCGATCCACGACCAGTCGAGACCGCAATGTTCATGGTGGAAAGCGGTCCTTGAGGCAGGCGTCGACTTCCTTCGGAAGGCTCACCCAATCGCCCGGACTGTCGGGCGACTTCGGCGCCGGCGCCGGATTGCGCCCCTCCTTCACGATCGATGCGGCGCTCTCCGGCCTCACAATCCCGAACACGAGCGGCTCCGCGAGGAGCGCGAAA